>NZ_RAVZ01000100.1 GCF_003611635.1 Corallococcus terminator
CAGGGGGGCGGTGGTGCGGGTCGTCATGGTTGTTGCTCGAATCGGATGAAGAAAGGGGTCGGAACGCGGATCAGGGATCGCGCAGGGCGGGGACGCCGGCGGACACCTTGGCCAAGAGGGCGCGCAGGGTGTCCCGCTCGTCGTGGCTCAGGTGGGCCATGAGCGCGGCGGTACGGCGGTAGTGGTCGGGCAACATGCCCTGCATGAGGTCGCGGCCACGCTCGGTGAGGTGCACCGAGTACATGCGCCGGTCCTCGGGGTGGTCCACGCGGGAGACGAGGCCGTCCTTCTCCAACGTGTCCAGCAGCCCCGTCATCGTGGCGCGGCTGCACGACGCCAGCTCCGCGATCTCCGCGGGGCTCAGGGTTCCGCCCGCGTCCTCCGCGAGGAAGAGCTGCACCAGCACCACGAAGCGCCCTTGCGACAATCCATGCCGCGAGAAGTGCGCCTCGTAGGCCCCCGTCAGCTCATTGGACAGACGCAGCATCGCGATACACGTCTCGATGGCGCTCGGGTCCAACGAGGGGAAGCGGTGGACCTGCAACTGGAGCCGCTCGTACCGGGGCACGAGCTTCATCGGGGTCGCGTTCTTGGGAGGGGTCGGAGCCAAGGCGGAGCATCTAGTAAGGCCCCTAACAATTTTGCGCAAGATGATTCGGGCCCTGACTACCTTCTCGACTCTTGAGGGAGGACAGGGGCTTCCCTACTCGGAGACTGCCTTCAGGTCCGACCCTGTTGGTAGGTGCTCCAAGAGATAGACGGTCCGCAGTTCGGAGTGGCGAGTCTGCAGGGTGCGGAGGGCTCCCACATCAAAGGACTGCACGTCCGCGCGGGCAGCGAGTCCGGAAGACAGGATGGCCTGGGCGACCGCGTCTCCATGCGCCGGAGGAATGTCTTTGTTCGCGGAGGTCCGTTTGAGTTCCACGTTGAAACGCACCCTTTTCGCGTTCCGGGCGCGGAGCGGGTCACGGGCGGTGTGCTCGGCGTCTGACTGTGTTTCAGCGAAGGCGAACACCTGGCGCAGGGTGGGCACGGTGTAGGCGTCCGGAAGGCCCGTGCGGGCGGCGAAGTCGACGGCCTCGGGAGACAGGGTGCGGTCGTTCACCTGCTCGGGACAGTCCTCCAGGAGCCGGTCGCAGACGAAGTCGGACTGGAGCCGGGCGACGGTCAGCGAAGCGATGGGGACGGGGGCGGTGAGCGGGCTTCCGTCCGCGTGGCGGCACTTCTTCGGGGACAGGTCCGGGTCGTGGGAGAGCACGGGCACGGCGTCGGCGGTGAGGACGGTGTCCAGTTCCAGCGTCGTCATGCGGTGGTCGAGCGCGGCCTCGAAGGCAGGCAGCGTGTTCTCCGGACGCAGGTCTCGTGCGCCCCGGTGTCCCTGCGCATCGAAGCGCCTCGGGTCGATGAGGCCGTCGGCGTCCAGCAGGTCGCCGGGCGTGCCGTCCGCGTTGGCGTCGAAGTCGCGCACGGCCTGCGCAAGCAGGTCCGGCCGGTCGCTGATGATTCCATCCACGCCGCGCTGGAGCAGGGCACGCATCGTGGGCAGATCGTTCACGGTCCAGACCACGACGGGATGCCCGGCTGCGTGGAGGCGCTCCAGGTCGAGGCCCCGTCCCGACGTTCCAGACGACGACAGCAGCGCGACGGAGGGGGAGCAGACAGGCCTTTGGAGGGAACCCTGGGCCCGGGCGTGTGCTCTCGCGCCATCCATCAGTCGCACGGTGGGGTCATCCCCTGGGGCGGGGGTGGTTCGAAGGGGCCCGGTGCAGGAAGCAGCGAGTCCCGCGAGGAACAGCGCGGAGGCAGTCAGAGAGGCAGAGGACACGGGCACATCCTGCCAGCAGGCGGCCAGGAGGCAGATGGGCATGGGCCACGCGGAGGGCCCGCCGTCGCTGAGCCCCAGCACCTGGGCAGCGGAGCAGCCGCTTCGTGCAAGGCGACACTTCAGACAGACAAACGGCCAGAGGCATCCGGCGGTTCCCATCCCAAGACTCAGGGTGTCATGGGGCGCGCGTACTTCCGGCATCAGTCCACCCGCATGTTCGAGAACGACTTTCTCGAAGCATGCTCGAAGGTCCATCCCGCGGTGCCGGTCCTCCTCTACGGCCCATTCACATTGGGCCTCCTCGGGTGGAGCCTCTACACGGGAAGGACGACGGTGGGGACGAGCGTGCTGTTCGTGCCGCTGGGCCTGCTGACGTGGGTCTTCATGGAGTACGGCATCCACCGGTTCTTCTTCCATTGGGAGGGCAACGGCCCCATCACCCGGCGGGTGCATGAAATCGCACACGGCTACCACCACAAGTACCCGGACGATGCCCGGCGCCTGGTGATGCCGCCCAGTGCGAGCGTCCCACTGGCCCTCCTCATCGGCGGGCTGCTGTGGCTGGTGGGCCACCCGGCGCAGACGCTTCCGTACTTCGTCGGAATCGTCTGGGGCTACATGACCTACGACACCATCCACTGGGCCACGCACCACCACACGCCGCGCACGAAATGGGGCAAGGAACTGCGCGCGCACCACATGGCGCACCACTTCGCGACGCCGGACCGCAACTTCGGCATCAGCAACCGGTGGATGGACATCCTGATGGGCAGTGGCGGACGCCGCATCAAGCACCCCGGGAAGGGGGCGCTGGAACAGCACGCGCGTCCCGAGCAGGGCCCCAGCGAACGACCTTGCCCACCCCTGAACGTCCCGGTTAGAGAAAATCCCTGACTCCGGGACCTGGAGCCCGCGCTTCGGGAAGCAGGGACGATGGATGTGAAGGACGCCACCGTGCAGGCCGCGCTGCGCCAGGCCTGTGAGGACGCCGGCCTGCCAGAGTCCCTGCGCGGCTGCGTGTACCCACTGCTGCGCGACCCGGAAGGCGAATGGCCATCGTGCTGCGGTGGAGGCTGCATGCCATGCTCCTCCACGCTGACGGATGTGGCGGTGCGCACCCTGGAACTGCTGGGCACGCCGCGCCGTTCGCCCCTGCCGCCCTGACTGCCGATACCGTGGAGGGCGGCTCCCCGCCGCGCGAAGGCACGGCGTCAGCCGGCCACGGGAGCTGGCGCGGTCCACCCTTCCGCGCGCAGTGTCTGGGTGGCCATGCCCGACATGCTCTCCGCCAGCGAGTGCACGGAGCGGGTGGCCTCCTGCGTCTCCTGCACCGTCTTGAGCGTCTGGCCCGTCTGCGCGGACAGCTCCTGGATGGCCTGTGCCATCTGGTGCGTGCCCGCGTCCTGCGTGCTCACGGCGGCGGTAATCTGCCGCATGCTCGCGCTGGTCTCTTGGATGATGGCGGCCAGCTTCTGAAGCTGTGCGCCCGAGGCGCGTACTGCCTCCAGGCTCCCTCGCACGCGTTGCTCGCCCTGCTCGCTCACCTTCGCGGCCTCGCGCATGCTGGCACTCACGCCGTCGAGCACATCGCGGATCCGCTGGGTGGCCTGGATGGACTGGTCCGCGAGGCCGCGCATCTCCTGCGCCACCACGCGGAAGCCCTTGCCGCTGTCGCCGCTGCGCACCGCTTCGATGGCCGCGTTGATGGCCAGCATGTTGGACTGGTCCGCCAGCGTCTTCACCACGGCCACGATGCCGGTGACTTCGCGCGTGCGCGCATCCAGCGCGAGGATGCGGCCGGCCATCTCCGACACTTCGGTGCGGATGGCGGCGAGGTCCGCCAGCGTTCGCTCCACGGCCACCGCGCCCTCGCGTCCCACCACTTCGGCGCTCTCGGCGGAGGCGCAGAGCGCCGCGGCCTTCTCGGCGGTGAGCTGCGAGGCCCGGCGGATTTCCCGCACCGTCTGGTCCGCCTGCTGGAGTGCCACCGCCTGACGGCTGACGCCCGAGGCCTGCGTGTCGCTGGAGGCGCGGAGTTGGTCCACGACGGTGGCCAGCTCTCCGGCGCCGTTGCCCATGCGCTCGGCCAGATGGCGCACCTCCTGTTGCCGTGCCTCGAGCTGGTGCGTGTACTCCGACAACGCGCGGACCACCTGCACGGAGCGGCGCGCCACCACGCCGACGAGCGACGCGGCGAGCCCGAGGTAGCCCCAGGGAGTGAGGTTGCCGAGCGACGTCTCCGCCAGCCCGAGCATGGGCAGCGCGGTGATGAAGACGGCGAGGAAGAAGGCGGACATCCCGGCGAGGAAGAGGGCCGGCTTCTCCCAGCGGCCCGCGGGCACGGGGATGCTGAGCCACAGGAAGGTATTGTCGCCGCGGCCCTGCGGCGTCTTCAGCGCCTGCGTGGGATGCCAGTCCGGCGTCTCGCCCGTCTCCGCCGCCCACGCGGGAGCGTCACCCCAGCGGAAGCGCCAGCCGTCGCGCAGCGCGACGGGCGCGTCGGACCCGGGGGCCGCCCGGGCCACGGGCGTCACGGTGAAGAGCAGGAGCAGCACCGCGCCCAGCGTGGCGAGTCGCGACGAGCAGGAGGGGGACGACCAGGGGCGGGGAATCGCCATGAACACGTCCGTGCTCGCGTGGCCCGTCCACGCCGTAAAAGGATCACTCCACTGCGTCCGCCCAACAGGGGCCGGGTCCTTCCCATCCCCTGCTCGACAACGGGATCCGCTGCCCGTGCTTCAACGCCTCGCTCCCGCGGCGGCGACGATCCAGTTCCTGAACTCAACGGCGAGGTGCTGGCGGTGTTGCTCGAGGATGTCCTCCGGGCAGGCGGCAGGGAAGTAGCAGGTCAGGTTCGCGTTGAAGCCTTCAGCGGTATCGCCGAACTGGGTCAGCACCCGTCCAACAACCGTGCCGTCCGGCAGGTGCATGGCGCCGAGCCTGCGGAACGGGTAGTCGGACTCGGGCAGCAATTCGTTGCTCGCCTCCGCGGCCCAGCTCGGGGCCGTGTCGAAGCCTGGAAGCACCACACGGCAGACATAGGGGCCGAGATTCTCGACGATCGTCACCGTGGAATCCGGGTTGGGGGCGATCACGAAGTGTTCCGGTTCGCCCGCCAGGAGGATGTTCTCGTCACTGAAGCTGTTCTCGAGCCAGTGCACGAACTGCGCTGCCTTGAGGCCTCGAACCGCCAGCACGGTGGTTCCAGAGGTGAACTTCCCGGCGGAGGCCTTGGCCCTTTCGCGGAGGAACGCGTTGCCTTCTTCGATGTCCCTGGCCAGGAGGTCCATCAGGCCTTGACGCCCGATGAGCGCCTTGAGCCGAGCGAGCGCCCTGCGAGCGAAGACGAGCTCGAAGTCATCGACCCCGCCCGCCGCGGTGGGCCCTGACACGAGTTCGACAGCAAAAGCCGTCGTCTCTCGTTGGGTCGCTCCTTCTTTGGCTGCCATTCCTTGACTGCTCGCCTGGACGGGCAGTTGCAGGTAGGAGGCGTGTTTGCCGCCGGTGTGGACGACGTGCTGTCCGCTGTTGGCAGGGGTGTACTCGCGGATCGCGGGCATCAGTGTTCCCAGAAGGCTCCTGCCGCTGATGACGAAGCGGAGCTGTTCGCCGGGGTGGAAGGCGAGGCCGATCGGGAGCAGATCGATCTCGACCTCGACGACCTCACCGGGGGAGAGCTTCTCGATCCTGTCGAAGCTGTGGGCGGGCACGGCATCGGTCGACAGCGTCTCGTCCAGATGGCGCAGGGAGACGCGGAGGCGTCCGTCCGAGCCCTTGTACCGCAGGATCGAGGCGCCGCGTTCGGTGATGTCCTGCACCCGCGCGCTCTGGTTGGGCACGGTGAACTGCTGCAGGGGCGTGCCGTACGCATCGAGCTTCTGGACGAGGACGAAGAGGTCCATGTCGTCCGAACCGCGTGCTTCGACCCAGAGGTGCGCCTTCGGGTAGCCGACCAGGACGGTCTCCTTGTCGAAGCGCGTGATGAACGACACCGCATCTGGGTTGGAAACCACGTCGTAGGCCGCCGTCGCTTCATCGGTCGGTGCTGTCGGGGTCAAGGCGCGCGAGCGGCCGTCGAGGTAGTACTTCGTCGGCGTGACGTCCTTCGGGGGGAACGCGTCCGCGCCGACCCCGACCTGGTCGCCGCCCTTGAGATCGAGGACGGAGTAGCGGACGCGCGGCGTCTGCTCCCACCCGTTGTCCTCGCCCTTCAGGTAGCGATCGAAGAAGCGGCGCAGCTCCTCCCTGTTCGCCTCGTCGTAGTAGTCGGGCCACTCCTGGGAGTTGTGGATGCGGAGCCACTTCTCCTTCGAGGCCATCCGGCGCCAGGCGCGGAACGTGCCTGCCGTGTGCAGGGTGTTCGAGTAGCTGGCCACGACGTATGCCGGAACGGTGATCCGGTCGAAGCGCGGGATCTTGTCCTCCCACAGGTCGGCCATGAGGGGATACCGCTCGGCCTCCGCGAGGAGGTCCTCCTTGCGTCCCTTGCCCCAGTAGCTGTTGTCCTGCAGTTGCCTCGCGAACCCGGTGTCGGGCATGCCGCCGCGCAGGACGAGGTCCCGGTAGACGTCGCTGACACCCTCCCACGGGTTGATCGCCGCGAGGTGCGGGGGCTGTTCGGCGGCGGTGAACCACTGTGACACCGCGAGATAGGACGTCCCGCTCATCGCGACCTTGCCGGTGCACCACTCCTGGACGGCCAACCACTCGATGAGGTCGTAACAGTCGCGTCCCTCCTGGCGATCCCAGATGACGCTGTCCCCGTCGGAGTCGGCCACGCCCCGGATGTCCGGATTGCAGATCGCGTAGCCCTGCGCGCACCAGTATGCCGGATCCGGCCCCTCGAACTTCTCCAGCCCCGACACGACCCCATTGTCGAGCCCGACCAGATTGAAGATGCCCATCACGCTCGGGGAGGTCCCCTGGCCCTTGCCGTACGGGCTCCATGCCACGATGACCGGCACCTTCTGCGCTCCGGCAGGGCGAAGCACATCGACGTAGATGGTCACACCGTCCCTCAAGGTGACGGCGACGTCCTTCTCCAGGACGATTTCGACCGGCACCGACCGGAACGGGGGCGCGATCCGGAATCCGGCCGGCAGGGTCCGGGTGCCGGGATCGAACCCACTCAAAATGCCGTACCTGGGGCCCGGCTTCAGCGGCTGGGACGGTACGAACACCTTCGGGTCATCGCTCATGACGGTCTCCTCGTGTCTCTTCATCCAGGGACCGGCTCCGTGTCGGTCCTCGTCCTTCGGGCGTGGGGCATCGATGTCCACGCTCCCGGAAACACAACATACAGAACGATCATTCTGTTTGGCTAGGAGGGGGTGAGAGTTAGTCTTCTGGCATGCCCAAGCTGAGCGACACTTCGAGGCAGCGGCGGCGCGAGAGCATCGCGGCGGCTGCCATGCGGTGCTTTGCTCGCCAGGGCTTCGCCAGCACCTCGATGGCGGACATCATCAGCGAGGCAGGCTCTTCCGCCGGCTCGGTCTACTCGCACTTCTCGAGCAAGGCCGAGCTCTTGCGCTTCGCGGCCTCGACCGCTCTGAGCGAGCTGGTCGCGACCGTGAGCCAGGAGCTGCCCTCGGAGCGCACGCCTGCCAGCGTCCTCGCGCACTTGCTGCGCTTGAGGAGCGACAAGGCGTACGCACAGACCCTCCTTCAGATATGGGCGGAGGGTCCTCGCGACGGTGAGCTTGAAGAGATCGCCCGGGACAGTGTGATTGAGTTGCGCGCACGCGTGAGGACAGCGTTGCTGCCCTGGTGTCAGGAGCCCGCGCGCGCAAGAAAGAGGCCTCCGGACACTGCCGCGGACGAGATTTCCGACGCCATCGTCACTGCCGTTCAAGGCTATGTGGTCAGGGTCAGCATCGACCGTGACCTCGACAGTGAGCTCGTCGCGAGCCGCCTGATCGCCGTCTTCGAGAAGTTCTGAAGCCACGTCCGGGGAGCGCGGGACTGCGCCAGGCCTGCGAGGACGCCGCCCTGACTACCGATACCTGTGGTCCACGAGCACCTCCGTGCGCGGAAGCGACCAGTGCATCTGGACCATCCGCCACTCCGTGCCCCGGCGCTCGAAGGCGCAGGCCACCCGGATGCCTTCGAAGGTGACGGGACGGCCGCCCGCCACCAGGGCGATGTCCATCGCGGGCAGCGTGAGACACGCCATCGTGGAGGGTGGCTCCCCGCCGTGCCAGAGCTGTTCGGAGCGCAGCGTCACCCGGATGTCGCTCAGGCTTCCGAACTGGGTGCGGAAGGAGTGTTCGACCTGGGACCAGCCGACGAAGTGCAGGTTGGAATGCGTGCCCACGACCACGATGTCGTCGTCGTGCCAGAACAACTCCCGCAGCGCGTCCAGGCTGCCGCGTTCGTAGGCGTCCACGAACGCGGTGAAGCGCTGTCCCAGTTCGGCCTTCCAGCTCCCTGCGTCCTTCGAACGCTCAACCCACGTTGTCGTCATCGTGCCGTGCTCCCTTCCCCGCCGTCAGGCAGTCCTCGATGAGCCGGGCCACCTGCCTCACGAACGGGGCCTCCATCACGCTGAAGTGGTTGCCGGGCACTTCGTGGAACTGGAAGTCCGCCGTCGTCAGCGCGCGCCACCATTGCTCCGCGTGGCCGTCCAGGACCGTGTCCCGCTCCTGGGCCCGCAGGTACACCAGGGGAATGGGATGCCGTCCGGGTGAGTACGCGGCGATGGCCTCGTTGGTGGCGAGCACCACGTCGCGCAGCCGGAAGTCCAGCTCCATGGCCGTCTTCAAGCCTTCCGCCGCGCGCGGAGAGATTTCCCGGAACGCGTCGATCAACTCGAGCACGTCCCCCACGCTGCGAATGCCCAGCCTGCGCGAGTCATCCACCGTCACCGTGTCGATCTGGATGACGCCCGACACCGCGTGCCCCCGCTCCAGCAGGACGGCCGCCATCTCATAGGCAATCACGCCGCCCGATGAATGGCCGCCCAACCAGAAGGGCCCCTTCGGGTGGGACGCCAGCAGCTCGTCCACGTACCGGCGCGCCATCAGCGGCACGTCCCGGTAGAGCACCTCGCCGGCCTCCAGTCCCGAGGCGCGGAAGGCATACACGGGCCTGGCGGGCCCCAGCCTTCGCGTCAGCGGCATGTACGTGAAGACCGTTCCTCCGATGGGCTGCACGAAGAAGAGCGGCGTCTGGCCGGGCCGCCCCTCCTGGAGCCGCATCAACAACGCGGCCTCCTTGCGGAACGGCCGTCCCGTCTTCTCCAGCTCGGAGAGGATGGCCTGCGTCAACGCGCCCAGCGTCGGATGCTCCAGCACCGCATGCAGCGACAGGCCCACCGACAGCTTCGCCTTGAGCTCGCGGTTGAGCTGCACGACCAGGAGGGAGGTTCCCCCCAGCTCGAAGAAGTGGCTGTCGGGCGTCAGCGACTCCTCGCCCAGCAGGTCCTTCCAGATGGCCTCCACCGTCGCACGCACGCCCTCCCGTTGGAGGCCCCCGGACCCGACGACAGGGGTCGGTGGCAGCTCCGCCGGGGGGCGCGGCTCCGTCGTCGCCAGCGAGTACCGCTTGCGCTCGAAGGGGTACGTCGGCAGGGGGACGCGCCTCCGGGCCACCCTGCCCCGCATCGCGCTCCAGTCCACCGGCACGCCCGCGGTCCACAGGTGGCCCACCGCGCCGAGCAGCGCCTGCTCGTCGGATTCGGGGGCGGTGCGCCGGCCCTCGGGCACACCGAGCGTGGGAAGGATCAGCCGGTGCGAGCCCGCCTGCGGATGCAGCAGGGCCAGCGTGGAGAGGATCCGCCCCGGCCCCACCTCCAAGATGATCTGCTCGCGGCGCTCCAAGAGCAGGTCCAGGCCCCGGTAGAAGCGGACCGTGTGTCGCAGATGACGGGCCCAGTAGGAGGGGTCTCGCGCGGTGGCCGCGTCCATCCAGGCGCCCGTGACGTTGGAGACCAGGGGAATGCCCGGGGCCTTCGGATCCATGGAGGACGCCAGGGCCGTGAGCGGCGCCATCGCCGGCTCCACGAGCGCGGAGTGGAAGCCACTCGCGCGCGGCAGTCGCTTCGTGCGAATGCCCTTCGACAGCATCAGCGTCGCGAAGGACTCCAGCGCATCCTCGGCCCCGGACACCACGCACTGGCCAGGACCATTGACCGCGGCCAGCGACAGGTCGTCAGGAAGCTCCTGCGCCAGCACGCTCTCCGACAGCGGCACGGCCAGCATTCCCGAGGGCGGCAGGGCATCACAGAGTCGACCGCGCAGCTCGACCAGGGCCACGGCCTCCTCCAGCGACAGGACGCCGGACACACAGGCCGCGGTGTATTCGCCCAGGCTGTGACCCATGAGGGCCGTGGGATGGACGTTCCAGGAGAGCAGCAACCGCGCCAGCGCGTACTCCGTGGAGAAGATGGCGGCCATGCCCAGCGACGGTGCGCGCAGGGCCTCCTCGGCGCGGGACCGGTCCGCTTCTTCCGCGAACAACGCGGCGCGCAATTCGCGCTCCAGGTCCTGGCTGAAGAGTTCGAGGCATTGCTCCAGGGCCTCGCGGTACACCGGTGAGCGCCGGTACCACGCCGCGCCCATGCCCACCTCCTGCGTCCCCGTCCCGGGGAACAGGAAGACCACCTCGGGCACGTGGCGAGGCGCGCGCCGGAAGGGACCCGACCGCCGGAGCTTCGTGATGGCGTCCGCTGGTTCCCGACTCACGATTGTGCGCCGGTATTCGAAGGCGGTCCGCCCTTCGCGCGACGTGTACGCGACGTCCGCGAGCGCCTGGGCCGGGTACTGTTCCAGGTGGTTCGCGAGCCGCCGTGACGCCTCGTCCAGGGCCTCCTCGCTCCGGGCCGACAGCACCAGCACCGTCTCGCCTTCGGGCGCGTCGGGGGTCACTGGCGCGGGCGGTGCCTCTTCGAGCACCACATGGGCATTCGTCCCGCCAATGCCGAACGCGCTCACCCCCGCGAGGCGTGGGCGCCCGTCGGGGAGCATCCACGCATGTCCCTCCCGGCTCACCACGAAGGGGCTCTGCTCCAGCGCCATGTCCGGAGGGCTGTGTTCGAAGTGGACGGTTCCAGGGATGAAGCGGTGCTCCAGCGCCAGCGTCACCTTGAGGAGTCCGGCCACGCCGGCCGCCGAATCCAGGTGCCCCACGTTGCTCTTGAGCGAACCCAGCGCGCAGGCGGGCGCCGTGTCCTCGCGGTCTCCGAAGGCCAGCCGCAGCGCCTGGACTTCCAGCGGGTCTCCCAGCGGCGTCGCCGTCCCGTGGGCTTCGACGTAGGTGATGTGACGCGGATCCACTCCCGCGGCCTCGTGCGCCCGCGCGATGACATCGCGCTGTCCCTCCACGCCGGGCGCGGTGAAGCCGACCTTGCCGTTCCCATCGTTGTTGATGGCCGAGCCCCGGATGACGGCGTGGACGGTGTCGCCATCGCGCAGCGCGTCCTCCAGGCGCTTCAACACCACGAGCCCCACGCCACTGGAGGGCACGGTACCGCGCGCCCGCGCATCGAACGGGCGGCAGTGGCCGTCTGGGGACGTGATGCTCCCCTCTTCGTGGAGGTAGCCGGCAGGGCCCGAGGCGAAGAGGGAGACCCCGCCCGCCAGCGCCAGCTCGCACTCGCCCGCGCGCAGGCTCTGACAGGCCAGGTGGATGGACACCAGGGACGTGGAGCAGGCGGTCTGTACCGTGAGTGCGGGCCCGCGCAGGCCCAGTTGATACGCCGTCGTCGTCGCGAGGAACTGCCACGGATTGCCCAGGATGGACCGGTACGACTCAGACGCCACCGACAGGGTGCGGTAGCGTGACGCGACCTGCTCCAGCCAGTAACGCGGCACGCCCGCGCCCGCGAAGATGCCTGCCTTTTCGGACAGTCGCTTCGGGTCGTAGCCTGCGGACTCCAGCGCTTCCCAGGCGCACTCCAGGAACAGGCGGAGCTGCGGATCCATCAGCCGGGCGTCCTGCGTGCTGTAGCCGAAGAAGCCAGCGTCGAAGAACTCGGCGTCCTCCAGGATTCCCGACGCGCGGACGTAGGCGGGCTGCTCCACGAGCTTGGGATCCTCTCCCGCCGCCAGCAGTTCCTCCCGGCTGAAGCGGGACAGGCCCTCACGGCCTTCCACCAGCAGCGACCAGAGCGCTTCGAGATCCGGCGCCCCCGGGAAGCGACCCGCTCGACCGATGATGGCGATGCTCCCCGGATGCTCCGGGCGCGCACTCCGCTCCCGGTGAGGCGTTCGCGAGGGCTGCTCCACCGGCACGTCGTCCAGGTGCCGCGCCAGCGCCTCGATGGTCGGGAACTGGAACAGCCTGGCCATGCTCAGGCGGATGCCCAGCTCCACTTCGAGCGCCGACTGCATCCGCGCGAGCAGCAGGGAGTTTCCCCCCGCGTCGAAGAAGCCCTCCTGCCTGCCGACCCGCTCCACACCGAGCAGCCGGCACCAGATGCGCTCCAACGCCTTCTCACGCTCCGTGGACGCAGCCGCTCCGGACGCCACGTCGCGCTCGCGGGTTCGCGACGAGGGTGGCGGCAGTGCGCTCCGGTCGATCTTCCCGGTGACGCCCAGGGGGAACGACTCCAGCACCACCAACTCCCGGGGAATCATGTGGGGCGGCAGCGTCTGGCCCAGCGTCTCCTTGAAGCCCCGCGCCTGGAGGCGCCCCGCCGCGTCGGCATCCCTTGGGACGACGTAGCCCACGAGGTGTTGCTCCCCCGCGAGCAGCCGGAGTTCGACCACGGCATCCCGCACGTCGGGGTGCTCGCGCAGTGCGGCCTCGACTTCGCCCAACTCGATGCGGAAGCCGCGCAGTTTGATCTGACGGTCGGAGCGCCCGTGGAACTCGATGCTGCCGTCCAGACGGTGGCTTGCGACATCGCCGCTGCGGTAGAGCCGCGCTCCCGGCTCCGTGCTGAACGGATGGGGAACGAACCGCTCCGCATCGAGTTCGGGGCGGCGCAGGTAGCCCCGCGCCAACCCCACCCCGCCAATGTAGAGCGAGCCCCGGACGCCCACGGGCACCGGCACCAGGGCGTCATCGAGCAGATAGACCTCGTAGCCCGGAAGCGGCTTGCCGATGGGCGACCTTCCCGCGCCCGCCACGCAGTCACCGGCCGTCGTGAAGACGGTGGTCTCCGTGGGCCCGTACACCTGGATGAACCGCCGCCCCGGAGCCCAGGTGTCCACGAGCTGCTCCGGCACCTCTTCACCGCCGACCACCAGCACCTTCAGGTCCGGGAGCGCCCGCCAGGCCATGGGGCTCAGCGCCGCGGGCGTGAACATCGCGATGTGGATGCGCTGGGACTCCAGGAAGTCGGCGAGCTCCTCACCGGGCGTCACCTCCGCCTGCGAGAGCAGGTACAGCGTCGCGCCGGAGAAGAGCGTGGGGAAGATCTCCGCGACGGAGAAGTCGAACCCGAAGCGGGTGAACTGCAACGCGCGGATCCCAGGCCCGAAGCCGAAACGTGAGGCCACCGTCTCGCAGAGATGAACCGCCCCCCTGTGCGCGAGCAGCACGCCCTTGGGCTGTCCCGTCGAACCCGAGGTGTAGATGACATACGCCAGGTCATCGCCCGTGACGGACACCCGGGGATTCTCCTCGGAGGCGCTGGCAAGCACTCCACGCAGCTCTTCCAGACAGAGGACCCGGCCTTCCGTGTCGGCCACGAGCGACCGCGTCGCCTCCTGCGCGAGCACGAGCCTCAGCCCCGCGTCCCGCGCCGTGAACTCCAGCCGGGCCTTGGGGTAGCTCGGGTCGAGGGGCACATAGGCCGCGCCCGCCTTCAACGTCCCGAGCACGCCGATGATCATCTCGAAGGAGCGCTGAAGACACAGGCCCACCAGCGCTCCAGGTCCGACCCCCAGCGAGCGCAGGTGGTGGGCCAGCCGGTTCGCCTCCGCGTTCAGCGTCCGATAGCTCATCACGCGCCCCTGGAAGACCAGGGCGGGAGCATCCGGAGTGCGTTCGACCTGGGCCTCGAAGGGGCGGTGCAGGCAGTCGGCGGTGGATACGTCCTCCATCGGGCCCTGTGCCCAATCGAGGAGCCGCGTCTTCTCCTGCTCCGACAACAGCGGCAGCGCGGAGACGGGCACCTCTGGAGCGCGGACGGCTTCGCGGAGCAACGTCACGAAGTGCTCGCCCAACTGGGTGATCATCCAGGGGTCGAACAGGTCCAGCGCGTACTCCATCCGCACGGACATGCCCTCCGGGCGCTCGTCCAGTTCGATGGAGAGGTCCAGCTTCGACGTGCCCGTGTCGGTGTCGTGCGGTTCCACCCGCCACCCCGAACCCGGCACCGAGATGGGCGGCTCCAGGGTGCACGACACCTGGAGGAGTGGATTGGCACCGGGGATGCGCACCGGATTCACCGCCTCCACGATGCGCAGGAGCGGCGCCTCCTGATGTTCGAGCGCCTCCAGGCACACCTGCCGCACCTGCTCCAGCAGGGCCCGGAAGCTCAACCCTTCGGAGAACCGCAGCCGCAGCGGCAGCAGGTTCACGAAGTGTCCGGAGATGGAGCGAAGCTCCTCACGGCCGCGTCCCGAGAAGGCACCGCCGAGCACGAAGTCGTCGCTGCCGGAGTAGCGGTGCAGCAACGCGCCGAACGCCGACAACATCGTCATGAAGAGCGTGGCGTCTTCGCGGCGCCCCAACGCCTTCACGGCCTCCAGCAGGTCCCGGGGAATGCGCACGACGTGCTTCGCGCCACGGAAGCCCTGCACCGGAGGACGGGGACGCTGGGTGGGAAGCTCCAGGTGCGAAGCCCCCGCGAGCGTCCGCGTCCACCATGCAAGGTGCGGCGCGATGGCCTCCTGGTAGCGAGCCCCCTGCTGCCAGACCGCGGCATCGCCGTACTGGAGCGGAACGGGCGCCAGCGCCGCGGGTCTCCCGTCGATGGCCGCCCGATAGAACCGATGCAGCTCCTGGAGGAACCCCGCCATCGTGAAGCCATCCACGACCAGGTGATGCAGGACCAGTGCGAGGCGGCACTCCGAAGGGCCCAGTCGCATCAGCGTCGCCCGCAGCAGCGGTCCGTGCTCCAGGTCGAAGGGTTCGCGCGCCTCCTGCGTGGTCCGTTGCGCGGCCTTCGCGCCACGGAGTCCTTCGGGGACCGAACGGAGGTCCACGCTCCGCAGCCGGAACGGTGTCCCGGACTCCACCCGCTGGAAGGGACCTTCGGACGTGGAACCGAAGGTGGTGCGCAGGACCTCATGACGGGCGATGAGCGACTGGAACGCCTGCTCCAGCGCGTCGGGTTCGATGTCGCCCGGCAGGTACAGCGTGAAGGGCTCGTTGTAGAAGGCGCTCCGGGGCGCCACTTGATGCAGCAGCCAGAGCTGCCGCTGGGCATCGGACAGCGGCAGGGGCCCGCTCCGGTCCACGGGAACGACCGGGGGCAGGTCCACGCCACGCGCTTCGCCCCTCGCGGACTCCACGCGCCGCGCCAGCGCTTCAAGGGTCGGATTCTCGAACAGCGCCCGCACCGGCAGGCGGACCGCCACCGCTTGCTCCAACCGTTCGATGAAGCGGACCGCCAGCAGCGAGTCCCCTCCTGAATCCAGGAAGCGGTCCTGGGTGCCGGCCCGCTCCGTGCCCAGCACCTCCGCCCAGACACGCGCCACCTCGCGCTCCAGTCCCTCGCGCGGCGCCTCGCCGTCCCCCGAGCCGAAGTGCGGCGCCGGGAGCTGCTGGAGGTCCACCTTCCCACTGGGGTTGAGCGGCAGCCGGTCCAGGACGCTCACCGCGTGGGGCACCATGAAGGCCGGCAGTCGGGAGCGCAGGTGCGCCAGCAGCTCCGTCGCGTCCGGGGAGGCACCGTCGCGCGGTGAGACATAGGCGACCAGCCGCTTGTCCCCGGGTGACACCTCATGCACCCGGACCACCGCGTCACCGACCTGCCCGTGGGCCCGCAGCGCGCTTTCGAGTTCCGCCAGTTCGACGCGGGCGCCCCGGATCTTCACCTGGTGGTCCACGCGCCCCAGGAACTCCAGCGTGCCGTCCTCCAGCCACCGCGCACGGTCCCCCGTCCGGTACAGCCGCGCGTCGGGGGCGTCGCGGAAGGGATCGGGGAGGAACCGCTCCTGCGTCAGGTCGGGACGGTTCAAGTAACCGCGCGCGAGCCCTTCCCCTCCGATGTACAGCTCCCCCACCTCACCGACGGGCAGGAGCCCCAGCGCGTCATCCAGCACATGCACCTGGAGGTTCGCGAGCGGCCCCCCGATGGGAATGGACTCCCCCAGCGTGGGCCGTGAACGGATTTCATACGCCGTCGCGGAGGTGGTGCACTCCGTCGGTCCATAGCTGTTGAGCAGGCGCTGGGGCTTCCCATGCGTCATCACATGCGCCACCCACTTCGGATCCAACACGTCGCCACCGACCATCAACACGCGCAGCTCACGGAACGCGGCGGGGATGGCGGCGGCCAGTTGATGGAACAGCGACGTGCTCAGGACCGCGACCGACACCGCGTCGCGTTCAAGCCGTTGCGCGAGGAGCGGAGGCGACAGCAGCGTCTCCTGCGAGATGAGGCACAGCGTGGCGCCGTTCAGGAGCGCGCCCCAGACCTCCAGGGTCGAAGCGTCGAACGAGAACGAAGCGGCCTGGAGGACGCGGTCTTCGGACCGGAACCCCATGAAGCCTTCGTCCAACACCAGCCGGGCCACGCCCCGGTGCGGAATGCACACGCCCTTGGGCCTCCCCGTGGAGCCCGACGTGAACAGCACGTAGGCCAACGAGTCGGGACCCGCGCCGCCCCGGACGTTCCAGGCGTCACGTTCATCGAGGGGTTCGTCCACGGAGGAAGGCTCGACGAGGTGCCCCTGGAAGCGCAGCCCCTGGAGGTCCTCGCGCCGGCCCACGAGCACGCGCAGCCCGGCCTCCTCGATCATCACGTTGAGACGCTCCACCGGATGATTGGAATCCAACGGCAGATAGGCACCGCCTGCCTTCAGGATTCCCAGCAATCCGATAATTGTCTCAGGCGTGCGGTCAACGCGGATTCCCACGGGTTGATCCAACCCCACACCCTGCGCCTGGAGCCGCCGCGCCAGCCGGTTCGCCCGCCGGTTGAGCGTGTCATAGCTGAGCGCGCCACCCTCGAAGCGCAATGCCACGGCATCCGGAGTGTCGCGTGCGTGGGCTTCGAACAGCGTGGCGATGTCCTGCCTGGAAAACTCCGTCTGGCGTCCCTGTGAAAAAGCCCGGAGTCTGTCTGGGTGCGCGGAGATGGTATTCACGATGAATCATTGCCCCCTCCTCTCTCAACGCACGGAGCCAGAAACCTTCAGCAATGGCATGGGGCTCCGAAGCCAGGATGACGGCCGGATGTGAATCACCGTACGCTTGCGCACCTCCATGAATCCCATCGTCCACGCCGAACTGTCCTGGCTGCTGGCACAGGGCCTGCGCGAGCGGCGTGACCGCATCCTCGTCACCTGCGCGGGGCTGGCGCCGGACCTGGATGGATTGTCATTGCTCGCGGGTGAAGAGTTCTACGCGCGCTATCACCACGTGATCTTCCACGGCTACGTGGGGGCGCTCGTCACCATGACGGTGTGCGCCGCGCTGGCCCGGCGGCGCGCGGCCGTGGCGCTGCTGTCGGTGGCGGCATTCCATGGGCACCTGCTGTGCGACCTCGCGGGCAGTGGCCCCGGTTGGCCCATCCACTACTTCTGGCCGCAGAGCCTGAGGGAGTGGTTCTGGTCCGGACAGTGGAACCTGGCGTCGTGGCAGAACACGCTCATCGGGCTGGCCGCGACGCTGGCCTGTCTGGCGTGTGCCCTGCCCTTCCAGCGGACCGTGGTGGAGCTGTTCTCCCTCCGCTGGGATGCGGAGGTGACCCGGACGGTGCGGCGGCGCTTCTCCCGGCAGGGAGCCACCGGGGCACCCTGAAGCCGAGCGCTACGGCGTGGCGGCGGGCTCCAGCTTCACCTCGAAGAGGTCGGGCCACCGCTTGCCGGTGAAGAACAGCCGGCCGGTGCCCGGCTCCAGCGCGATGCCGTTGAGCACGGCCTCGTAGCCGGGCGCCCGTCCGCGCACCACCCGCACCAGCTCCGACGCGTCGATGACCGCCAGCACGCGGCCCGTGGCGTAGTCGATCTTCAACACGTGGTTGGCGTGCCAGACGTTGGCGTAGACGCCGTCCTCCGCGCACTCCAGTTCGTTGAGTCGTTCCTGTCGCACGCCCTGCGATGTCACCTCCACCTGGGACTTCACGTGGAAGTCCTTCGGGTCGTGGAAGCGCAGCGTGGACGTGCCGTCGCTGCGCACCAACTGGCCCCGCCAGAAGCACAGGCCCCAGCCCTCGCCCGTGTACGCCACCTGCTTCTCCTGCACGGGGGGCGTCGCGCCGTTCCACACGAACAGCGTCTCGTCCTGCCACGTGAGCTGGTACAGGCGCTCGCCGTCGCTGGCCAGCCCTTCCGGGAACACGTCCGGCAGGGGCTGCTTCCACAGCGGCGCGGCCTGCTCCAGCGAGATGCGCCGCAGGTCGCCGTCCTCGCCGGTGCTCTCGTAGAGCTGGCCCTGGTGGAACTGGAGGCCCTGCGTGAAGGCCGTCGGGTCGTGCGGGTACGTGTGGACGATGCGCGCCACCAGCCGCTGGGGCACGACCTCCGAAGGTCCCGCGTCCGGCGCCTGACGCTGCGCGGGCGCGCACCCCAGGCACAGGAGCGACAACGACAGGGACCAGGACATGCGGCGCATGGGCTTCCTTGCAAGGGTGTGGCTTCGCGAGCGGCCCAAGCCTAGCGCGCCAGGCCCGGCACCGCTTCAGCCCCGCGCCACCGCGAGCGCCGCCTCCACCGCGTTTCGCAGCTCGTCCAGTTCGAACGGCTTGTCGAGCACGTAGGCGGCCCCCAGCCGCTGGGCCTCGCTGTGCAGCTTCGCGTCGCCAAAGGCGGTGATGAGGATGACGGGCGTGTCCCACTGCTCGCGGCGCAGGCGGGCGAGCACCTCCAGGCCGGTGAAGCCCGGCATGCGCACATCGGTGATGATGAGGTCGGGCGCGCGAGCCTCGTCCTCCGTCAGTCCGTCGATGAGGACGCGCACCAGGTCCGGTCCATCCGACGCCTCCACCACCTCATAGCCGCGCCGCACCAGCATCTTGCGGATGAGGGTGCGCATCTCCGACTGATCATCCGCCACGAGGATGCGGGTGGCCCGCGCTGGCGCCATCGCGGGGTCTTCCCAGGCCGCGACGCGCGCGGCCCCTTCCGTCTGCTCGTGCACCATGGGAGGAGTCTCCTGGAGGGTTGAAGGTGCGCCGGACGGCGTCACGGCGGTGGGACGTTCCTGACCTGGAGCATCCGCCGTGCCATGTCCGCGGCCCCCGGGCCCGGGTTGAGCGCGGCGCTGGGGCGTGGGGCAGGCTGCCCCCGGGCGAAATGCCCCGGCTGGGGCACTTTGCCCCGCTCCCACGAGGCCTCCGGGCATGGCTCCCCTCTCATGAGGCGTTCCGGAGGGCTTGGCCCACGGGCTGCAATGAGGTCCGGGCGTCGGACCGGATGCGGGGCTTCCTCCAAGAGCTCCCTTCAGGCAGCTGGGCCACTGGTGGCTCCCGGTGTCGCTGGTGGAACGGGACCGCTGCCTCCTTCCCAGGGTGCCCACCGCATCCGGTTCGACTCTTTCTTCCGCCCGGAAGATGACTTCCGGCGCCCACCAAGGAGAACGCACGATGGTCCGCACCCTTCCGTCCCGCCGCCGCCTTGCCCGCACGCTCGCGCTCACGCCCCTGGTCGCACTGGGCGCATGCAAGCCTGCTCCGGACACGGCGCCGCCCGAGCGCCCCACGCTGTCCTTGAAGACGGCCACCACGCCCTCGGGCGCGAAGGTGGAGCCCGCGGTCTATTCACCCGCGATGGCGGCCACGCCCGGCACACCCGGCGCGCTGATGTCGCTGGCGCCGCTGGTGGACACGGTGAAGGGCGCGGTGGTGAACGTGGAGGTGCAGGCGCGCGCCCGTCCCGCGATGGGCGGCATGCAGGGCCTGCCCCCGGGACTCGCGGAACGCTTCGGCCTGCCGGGCGGACAGAATCCCTTCGGTGGAGGTGGAGGCGGCGGAGCGCCGTCGAAGCAGGGCCTGGGTTCGGGCTTCGTCGTCGACCCTTCGGGCCTGGTGCTCACCAACAACCACGTGGTGGAGGGCGCGGACGCCGTCCGGGTGAAGCTGGAGGACGGGCGCTCGTTCGAGGCAGAGGTGCTGGGCCGCGACGCGCTCACGGACGTGGCGTTGATCCAGCTCAAGGGGGTGACGGGAAACCTGCCCTTCGTGAAGCTGGGTGACTCCGACGGCCTGCGCGTGGGCGACCCGGTGATGGCCATTGGCAACCCGTTCGGGCTCGCGTCGAGCGTGAGCGCGGGCATCCTCTCCGCCCGGGCGCGCGACATCCACGCGGGCCCCTATGACGACTTCCTCCAGACGGACGCGGCCATCAACCCGGGCAACTCCGGCGGCCCGCTCTTCAACATGAAGGGCGAGGTGGTGGGCATGAACACGGCCATCATCGGCGGCGCGACGGGCATCGGCTTCGCGGTGCCGGCGAACCTCATCCAGGCGCTCCTGCCGCAGCTCCAGGAGACCGGCGTGGTGCGCCGGGGCTGGGTGGGGCTGGCGGTGCAGGACCTCACGCCGGAGCTTGCGCGCGCGCTGCGCGTGGAGGCCGCGAAGGGCGCGGTGGTGGCGGGCGTCAGCGCGGGAGGCCCCGGCGCGAAGGCGGGCCTGCGCGAGGAGGACGTCATCACGTCGGTGGGCGAGCGCGCGGTGGACTCCGCCGGGTCGCTGACGCGCGCGGTGGCGCTGCTCAAGCCGGGCAGCGAGGTGCAGGTGAACCTGGTGCGCGGCGGAAAGGCGATGGCGGTGCCCGTGAAGCTTGGCACCCGTCCGACGCAGCGGGGCGAGGAGGAGATGACGCCCCGGGATGCGACGCCCGCGCCGCTGTCGAAGCGCATGGGCCTGCGGCTGTCGGAGGCGCAGGACGGCAGCGGCGGCGCGCAGGTCGTCGCGGTGGAGTCCGGCAGCGCTGCGGAGCGCGCGGGGCTCGCGCCCGGCATGGTGCTCACGCAGGTGGGCGATCAGAAGGTGTCCGGCGTCGCGGAAGCCGCCCAGGCGCTGACGTCCGCGGAACCTGGGGCCGCGCTGCTCTTGCGTGCGCGGGTGCCGGGACAGGACGGGGCGCTGCTGCGTGCGATTGAAGTGCCGGCGCGGTAGGCCGCGCGTTGCCTCCGGGCGGGCTCAGGAGGAGAGCGCGCCCGGGTGGGGCAGGTCGGGCACGCGGCGGGGCATCGTGCGTGCCACCTGGTCGTAGAAGCATTCCGGCCCGAGGACTTCGCGGAGCTGTTGCTCCGCGGCCTCCGCGGCGGGTGTCATCGCGTCGGTGGGCAAGGCATAGGGCTCCACGAGCACGATGCCGTCCGCGACCGTGCGCCGCTGGGATTCGGGGACCGCGTTCAGCCGGTCTCCGAACATCTCAAGGAGCGGTGGACCGTAGAAGTTGCGCCAGAAGACCCCGGCGAGTCCTTCGCTGGGGTCACGGACGGTCCACGTCCAGCGTTGCCCGAACCCTGCCGGTGAGGGGATGAACTGGGTGCACTTCCGGCGTTCGTCCTCGGCGGTCGCGGAGATGGCCAGCGGTGAGTTGAACAGCTTCATCAGCGCCGTGACCTGTTGGGCGTGGGCATCACGCCACTTCGCGTTCTTCGCGCGGGAAAGCGCGGCATCCCAGGTGAGACTTCCCACATGAGGAGGACCGTCCGACTTCCTGGCGGAGAACAGGAAGAAGTCACGGTCCGTCTTCGCCAATACCATGAGGCTGCGGACTCCAAGGAAGCCAGCGACCAATGTGTCGTAGTCGATCCGCAGAGGATCGATCTGCTCATCGAGAGAGCGAGCAGGCACGAACCACTGGTACTCCTCGAACGCGCTCTTGAGGAACGCGCGGACCGCAGCCTCCGAGGGAACGACGGGTGGCAGGCTGATCTTGGTCATCAGGTATTTCAACGGCACAGACGAGCCTCACGGATAGGCATCAGACAGGGCTTTGCCATCCTCTTCGAGCCGCCTCAAGAATTGTTCGAGGGGAAAGGTCAGCTTCGTCTGCCCCGCTGGATGCTTCGCGGAGCGGAAGTACACCTCGATGTGGCCACCGTAGGTTCGGACGTATTTGAGCATGGCCTCCAAGTTGCCCGTGAGCGCCATCTCCGCGCGGCCCTTGGCCTCCACGAAGTGGTAGGGCTGTCCCCACACGAGTTCCTTTGGATTGCCCTTCACCGCGTCCGGGACGAAGCCCTGGGCCTTGCTCCCCGGAGGCGGCAGCATCAACGCCGTGTTCTTCTGCTGCCCCTTGGCCTTGAGTACGGCCTGCTCGAACTCACTGCCCGCGCCCTTGTTCTTGATGACCGTCTGGTAGAGCCGCTCCCACTCCGGATCCACCGCGTACTGGATGCGGGGATACTTCGTCGGATGGCGGAACTGGTAGTCCACCCACGCCTGCGCCAGGTGCTCCGCGCTGCCTGGCACCAACCGAGCACCCTCCGCCGTCACGCGCGAGCCCACCAGGGCCACGCGCTTGCCCTGGGCCAGCACACGGCCCGCCTCCGCCAGCGGGGACTCCAGTCGCTTCGCCACGGATTGCAGCTTCGCCACATCCTCCGCGGACACCGCATCACCGCGCGCCGCGGCTCGCAGCACCCGGCGGATCTCCTGCGCATCCTGAGGCGACAGGTGCTGTACCACCCGTTGCAACACCTGCACCTCGCGCAGGCTCCGGCCCGTCAACAACGCCACCCGCTCCACGCCCTGCGCGCCTTCCGACAACAGGCGCCCCGACACCACCGGCAGCGCCACACTCACCGCGCACAGCAACCGCTCTGCGCCCGTCAGCGGGTAGCCCAGGAGGCTCTCCCCGAGCACCACGCCCTTCACATCCGCCACTTCTCCGGCGATGGGCAACAGGCCCACCGCGATCTCCAGCACCAGCTCCTCGGGAGGAATACCCGGAAGCTCGGGGCTCGGCTCCCACGTCGGGGGCGCCAGACGGCCCGCCTCCACCGCCGAGGCCAGCAGGCTGTCGCGCGCCAGCAGGTAGAGCGCCACCTCGCTGGGACTCTTGCGCACGAAGTCCGGATCCAGCGTGTGCGCGTAGGCCCAGTCGAGCACCGCCTCCACCAGCGCCCGCTGCGTCGCTTCGTACAGCGCGCTTTCGGTGAGCAGACCGTCCTGACCCAGCTTGCGGAAGTGCACCTCCGCCAGCGCCCGGCCACGCGCATCCGCCCAGCGATGGTACTCGTCCAGCTTCGCCTCCACCTGCTTCGAGCGCACCGTCTCCGCACGCCGCTGCTCCGCATGCGAGACCTTCATCCGCAGGTACACCTCCAGCGGCGCGTCCTCCGCCAGTTGCTCCTCGGTTCGCGCGATGGCCCAGATGAGCAGGTCGTTGTGCGCGGCGTGGCCCACCTGCCGCTCCGCCTCCTTCACGGAGGGCTTCTTCAGCGCGGCCCGCTGCTCCTGGATGAACGCCAGATAGCGGCCCAGCACCACACCGCCCACGGTGCCGCTGTCAGCGTGCTGCGCAAGCCGTGGCGGCGAAGCGCTCTGATAGCGCGAGTATCCGTGCAGCCCCACCGGCAGCTCACCGGCCTGGACCAGACCCCATCCCATGAGCCCCGCGAGGAACATCACCCGCTGGCACGTCAGCCCGGACCTTCTGCCTCCGTACGCTGCTTGAAGCCCGCCCATGCGTGTTCCTCCGCTTGGACAGGGCTAGCAGGGACTCCTGACATTCAAGGCAGAGGAGAGCGTGGCGATCATCGCACCGCGCCCGAGGGCCGAGCAGTCGGGATGACCCACCAGGGTTTTCCTGGACTGCACATTAGACAAATAAATCTGGTTGCTGGCACGGAGAGGGATCTTTAGAGAGGGCGAACACCCGTTTGGAGGAGTTCCCCATGTCCAACCCTGTTCGTTTCGCCTTCACCCAGCCCAGCTCCCCCGGCGTCGAGTTCATCATCGAGCTGACCGACGAGTCCAGGATCGCCCACGCACGCCGGATCCTCTCTGGAGAAGAGACGATGGAGATCCACGTGCACGGCCGGATCATCAAGCGGACCCAGCCCTACAATCCGAAGTTCTCCTTCCACCTCGATCCCTCGACCATCGCGTTCTTCACCATGGCCATCGAGGTCTGTGACGCCAACATGATGTACGTCGAGGACCACCTCGACGAAGCGGGCGGCGCCTTCCTTCCGGGCAGCCACTGGTGCCCGTGGGACTCGAAGCTGAGCCGCGAAGTGAAGTAGGCCATTCACCCCGAGCCATGACGGCCGGGCGCGTGCATCCTCTTGAGCAGGGATTGCACGGAGTCCCGTTCCCACGGCGCGATGCGGTGCGAAATGACGCAGCGGGTGCAGGCCCGACCCGCTGCCCTTCCGTCGGTTCGGGATGTCAGGTGTCGCGCGTTTCGCGGTGATGCCGAGCCTGGACGCCCTCCGGGCATGGAGGGACTTCTGACGGATGCCTCACGCGGGCGCTGCCTGCCCCACCCCAGGGGTTCGGAAAACGTCGGGGCCCTGGCATAGAGTGGCGTTCGTGCCGCGCTGCCTCACATGCGGGCGGCGTTGGGAGGGCTCTCACGCGCCGTGCCCTCCTGGCGCTTCGCCCATCACCGTCCCGCCGTCCGATGTCTCGCTGCTCGTGCCCGACGTTCCGGGCTACCGGTGCGAGAAGGTCATCGCGCGCGGAGGCTTCGGCGTCCTGCTGGCCGCGCACAAGCGCGCCCCCGACGGCAGCGAAGGTGAACGCATCGCGTTGAAGCTGGCCCGTCCCGGCGTGATGCTCGCGGAGGCACAGCTCGCCCGCGAGGCAGAGGCCCTGCGCGTCATCGGGCCGCCCACCGTGCCCGCGCTTTATGAGACGGGCACGCTTCCGGGCGGACAGCGCTTCCTCGCGATGGAGTTCGTGCCCCTGCCCACGCTGGCGGACTGGCTCGCGCAGGTGTCCGGGCCGCTGTCGCCGCAGGAGTTCTGGCCCCGGGCCAGCGCGCTCCTGGACGCGGTGGCCACCGTGCACGCGCACGGGCTCGTGCACTGTGACCTCAAGCCCGAGCACGTGTTCCTGGACGACATCCATCGCCAGGCCCGCGTCTTCGACTTCGGGCTCGTGCAGCGCCCGGCCCCTGACGCGTCCGCCGAGGACGGCACGCCCGAGGAGACCTCCTCCTTCGCCGGCACCGCCGAATACATGGCGCCCGAGCAGTGCGCCGGCCACGCGGCCCTGGACGCACGCACGGACGTGTACGCGCTGGGCGTCATCCTCTACGAGCTCATCACCGGCCGGCCGCCCTTCTTCGGAGCGCTGCCGGAGGTGCTCCAGGCGCACCTGTCGCTGCGCCCGCCGCCGCCGTCGGAGTACGCCCCGGTGGCGCCTCCGGTGGAGGAGGTCGTGCTGCGGTGTCTGGCCAAGGAGCCCGTGCGCCGTCCCCGCGACGCGGCCGCCGTGTCCCAGGCGCTGCGGGCGGCCCTGGACCACGCGGGCCAGTCCGCGGTGCAGCCCGCGCCCCGGGTCACCCTCACCGTGCTGCCGGAGGTGCGCCCCGCCCAGACGCGCCGCTCCGTGGCGGTGCTGTTCCTCGCCTCGCGCGCGAACCCGGTCGCGGTGCAGAAGGCGCTGACCGCCTACGGAGGCCACATGGCCTTCACCGACGGCGCGCGCTTCGCGGCGGTCTTCGATCCGGACGTGGGAGAGAACCCGGTGCGCCGTGCCCTGCGCGCCGCCGAAGGCCTGGCCGAGCGGGGACTCGCGCCGGCCGCCCACGTGGACGTGGCCACCGTCACCGTGCAGCGCCGGTTGGACGGCGCGCCCCGCTACCTGAGCGCCATCTTCGCGCGCGAGGAGCGCTACCCCACCGGGCCGGAGACGCGCGGCCTGCTGCTGTCGCACGCCGCGGCGGAGGCCGTGCCAGAGGTGCCGTGCCTGCCGGTGCCGGGGCGTTCGGGGCTGATGCGTCCCGCGCCCTCCGGCGCCGCGCCCCGGCCGGATGTCACCGTGTTGCAGTTGGGCAGCGCGGTGCTGCTGGGCCGCGACGCGGAGCTGGAGAACCTGCTGGACAGCGCCCGGGGCGCGGTGTCCGAAGCGGCGCCCACCGTCGTCACCGTGAGGGGCGACCGGGGTCACGGCAAGAGCCACCTGGCCGCGACGCTGGCCCTGCGCCTGCGGGCCACGCTGCCCCACGCCCGCGTCTACTCCATGCGCGCCCGCGAGCCCGTGCAGGGCGACCCGGAAGGCACGCTGCGCACGCTCCTGCGCGTCGCGCTGCACGGCTTCGACCGCGACGACACGGACACGCAGGAGGATGGCCGCACCGCCATCCTGGACCGGCTGGGCTCCCGGCTGGGCATGGAGCTGTGGCCCGGCGTGGCCGCGACGCTCGGGTGGTACGCGCCCGGCGGGCCGGAGCTGCATAGCTGGGCCGCGGCCCCGGGCGCGCTGCGCTCGCTGGCCCTGCGCGCCACGGGTGAGCTGCTGGCGGCAAGCGCCCGCGAGCGGCCCCTGTGCCTCATCGTGGACGACGCGCACTTCGCGGAGGAGACGGCGCTGGACGCGCTGGAGTACGCGGCGCTCGCGGAGACGCGCGTGCCCCTGTGGGTCTGCGTGCTGGTGCGTCCGGGCTTCGAACAGAGCCGCCCGTCCTGGGGCGCCCGCGCCGCGCGTCAACTGGAGCTGCCCCTGGCCGGCCTCACGTCGGCGGATGCGCAGGCGCTGTGCCGCACGCTGCTCAAGCCGGTGGAGAACGTGCCCGCGCAGGCGGTGGAGCGCATCGTCGAGCGCGCGCAGCGTGTGCCCCTGTTCCTGGTGGAGCTGGTGCGCGGCCTCAAGCGCCAGGGCCTCGTGCGCCAGCGCTCCCCGGGCGGCAACTGGTACCTCGTCACCGACGAGTTGGACCGCGTCCCCGAGCTGCGGCTGGTGGAGTGGCTGGCGGACCGCGAGCTGGGCGCCCTGCCTCCGGCGCTGGCCGCGCATGCCCGCCTGTGCGCGCTGCTGGGCGCGGCCTTCACCGCCACCGCCGCGGACGGCGTGGTGCGCGAGCTGGAGCGCGACGGGGCCGCGTCGCAGTTCCCGCTGGACATGGGCCATGCGACGCGGCGGCTCCTGGATTCGGGGCTGCTGGTGGAGCACCGGCTGGAGGGCCTGAGCTTCCGCAACGAGTTGGTGCGCGAGGCGGTGGTCGCGGGGTTGCCCGCCGAGGAGAAGGCGCGCATCCACCACGCCGCCTACCGCCACTACCTGAGCCCGGCGGGTTCGCAGGAGCGCCAGCGGCTGGCTCGGCTCGCGCTGCACGCGGCGGCGGCCGGCCTGCGCGATGAAGCGGCGGCGCTGACCATCGACCTCGCGGAGTCCGCGCGCGGCCGTCACGCCTTCCTCGACGCGGAGGCCATGTACACGCGCGCCCTGGAGCTGCTCGATCCCGAGGACGAGCTGCGCTGCCTCACCGCGCTCCGGGGCCGGGGCCTGATGCGCTACCGCATTGGCCGGTACGAGGACTCGCTCACGGACTTCGCCATCGCGCGCGAGCGCGCCCGGGGCGTGGGGGATGCCCGCGCGGTGGTGGAGTTGCTGCTCGACGAGGCGATGGCGCTCGACTGGGTGAACGACTACGCGCGCAGCGAGGAGCGGGCCCAGGAGGCGCAGCACCTGTCGGAGACGGTGACGTCGCCCTACGTGCAGTCGCGGCTGCTGCTGGCGCTGGGCCGCGCGCAGTTCCGCAAGGGCGAATGGCTGGACGCGCTCATGCCGCTGGAGGCCGCTGCTGAGAGAGCCAGGAAGCTGGGCGACGCTGGCTACGAGACGTTGGTGGTGGCGCTGCTGCTGATGGCGGTCATCCTCCCGAACCTGGGCGACATCGACGGCGCCGAGCGCGTGATGGACGAGGTCATCAGCGCGTGCACGGAGCGCGGAGACCGCTTCCACCTGGGCTCGGCCATCAACAACCGCCGCAACCTGTGGGTGGCGCGCAGGGATTTGACGCACGCCCTGAAGGACCAGGAGCGCTTCATGCAACTGGGGCGCGAGCTGGGCGTGGTGGGCTGGGAGTACTTCGCCGAGCACAACATGGGCGAGCTGTACTACCAGGCCGGCGACGTGGAGGCCGCGGCGCCGCACATCGCCCGCGCCATCGTGCTGGAGCGCCGGCATCCGGAGGTGGCGCACCGTCCGTGGGCGCTGCTGCTCCAGGCGCGCGCCATGGCCTGGACGGGCCGGCACGACCGGGCCCGGGAGCTGCTCGCGCAGGTGCGGCAGACGATGGCGAACAGCCGGCACGGCGTGAACCTGAGCCCGTCGGAGGAAGTGCTCTTCTCCATGGTGGAGCTGGCTGCCCGCGACGCGACAGCGGAGGAATGGCACGCGCTGCGCGAGCGCTCCTCGCAGGTGTCCGTGGAGCAGGAACCGCTCGAAGTCCTGGAGATGATGGGCCTCGCCGCCTGGCGCCGGGGCGACTTCGCGGAGGCGATGCTCGCGCTCGGGGAAGCCATGGCGCGGGCCGCGCAGTTGCCGAACCTGATGGAAGACCGCATCCGCCGCTCACTGGAGCGCGTGCGGGACCTGACGCCGGCTGCGTGAGCAGCCGGGCCCGGTGCTACACCGATTTCTGAAGCGCCGTCGTGGCGGCGATGATGAGCCCCATCAACGACTCACCCACCAGCGCCCCGGAGCCCAGCGCGGGCACCTGCGCATCGGTGTGCTTCGGCGACCACCGCCGCGCGAGCGCCGCCATCCCCGCGCCCAGGCACAGCGTCACCGCGAAGAAGGCGGGCGTGATGAACCCGATGCCCATCGCCACCGGGCCTTGTCGCCCGTGCGGTACAGCCGCGCTCCGGGCTCCGTGCTGAACGGATCCGGAACGAAGCGCTCCGCGGTGAGGTCCGGCCGGCCCAGGTAGCCGCGCGTGACACCCGCTCCGG
>NZ_RAVZ01000101.1 GCF_003611635.1 Corallococcus terminator
GGGAGGCTGGGATTACCCAGGGGGATGCCTGAAGGTCACAGCATCCACCGGGTTGCCCGGGTGCATCGCCGCTGGCTGGTGGGGCGCCGCTTCACGGCCGACTCGCCACAGGGGCGTCCGGAGGTGGCCCGCGTGCTGTCGGGCCGGACGCTGCTGGGCGTGGATGCGCATGGAAAGCACCTGTTCCATACGTTCGAAGGGGACGTGCGGCTGCACCTGCACCTGGGCCTCTTTGGACGCATCCGTCACTTCCGGAGCGAAGCCCCGGTGCCTTCCCCGGCGTGCCGGCTGCGGCTCGCTTCGACCGCGGCGACGCTGCACCTGTCGGGGCCCTCCGCGTGTGAGTTGCTGGCGCCGGAAGCGGAGGCCGTGTTGCGTGCGCGGCTGGGCGAGGATCCGCTGCGCGCGGACGCTTCGCCGGACCGGGCCTATGCGCGGCTGACGCAGGGGCGCATGCCGCTGGCGCAGGCGCTGTTGGATCAGGGACGCATCGCGGGCGTGGGCAACATCGTCCGGGCGGAGGCGTTGTTCCTCACCGGGTTGCCGCCGCTCCTGCCCGCGTGCGAGCTGGCGCGGGATGCGTTCGAGACCTTGTGGGCCGCGATGCGGGCGCTGCTGGAGGACGGGGCACGCGATGGGCTCATCGTCACACCCGGCGCTCCGCCCCTGCCATCGCCGGGGCGCAAGCGCGCGGAGCGCTTCTGCGTGTACGGCCGCACGGGGCTGCCGTGTCCGCGCTGCGGCGCGAAGGTGAAGGGACAGTTGCTGGCGGCGCGCACGATCTACTCCTGCGCCGCGTGCCAGGGCGTGGACCACGTCCGGAGGCCGCGCCGGGCCCGATAGCGTGACGTCAGTCGCACTTCCTGGCGTGGACGAGCCACATGCCCGCGCCCGGTGAGGTCGAGCGGACAACCGGGGGGCCACACCCCATGCTGGCGCTTGCCGTGCGGGGGCCGCCGTGGGGACGATGGAGGCATGACCCCCTCCCTGTCCTATGCCCACGGCACCAGCACCACCCCGCTGCTGGGAGAAACCATCGGCCAGAACCTGCGCCGCACCGTGGAACGGTATGGCGACCGCGAGGCCCTGGTGGTGGCGTCGCAGGACTACCGCGTCACGTGGCGCCAGTTCTGGGATGCGACGACGGAGGTGGCGCGGGGGCTCCTGGCGCTCGGCGTCCAGAAGGGGGACCGGGTGGGGCTGTGGTCGCCCAACCGCTTCGAGTGGACGGTGGCGCAGTACGCGCTGGCCCGCACGGGCGCCATCCTCGTCAACCTGAACCCCGCGTACCGCACGTCGGAATTGGAGTACGCGCTCAACCAGGCCGGCGTCAGCGTGCTGCTCCTGGCGAAGGGGTTCCGGCAGACGGACTACACGGCGATGCTCGCGGAGGTGCGGCCCCGATGCGCCGGCTTGCGCGAAGCGCTGGTGCTGGACTCGGACTGGGACCGGCTGGTGAAGGGCGGCGCGGCGGTGAGCGTGGAGGCGTTGGCGGAGCGCGAGGCGTCGCTCCAGTTCGACGACCCCATCAACATCCAATACACGTCCGGCACCACGGGCTTCCCGAAGGGCGCGACGCTGTCGCATCACAACGTGCTCAACAACGGGTTCTTCGTGGGCGAGGTGCTGCGCTACGGCCCGGAGGATCGCGTGTGCATCCCGGTGCCCTTCTACCATTGCTTCGGCATGGTGATGGGCAACCTGGCCTGCACGTCCCATGGCGCGACCATGGTGATTCCGGGCGAGGCGTTTGATCCGCTGGCGGTGCTCCAGACGGTGCAGGCGGAGCGCTGCACGTCGCTCTACGGCGTGCCCACGATGTTCATCGCGGAGCTGGACCACCCGCGCTTCGGCGAGTTCGATCTGAAGTCGCTGCGCACCGGCATCATGGCGGGCTCACCGTGTCCGGTGGAGGTGATGAAGCAGGTGCAGTCGCGGATGCACATGCGGGAGGTCACCATCTGTTACGGCATGACGGAGACGTCGCCCGTGTCCACGCAGAACCTGCTGGATGACGCCCTGGACAAGCGCGTGTCCACGGTGGGCCGCGTGCACCCGCACCTGGAGGTGAAGGTGGTGGACCCGGAGACCGGGGCGGTGGTTGCGCTGGGGCAGCCCGGGGAGCTGTGCACGCGGGGCTACAGCGTGATGCTCGGGTACTGGGAGAACGCGGTGGCCACGGCGGCGGCGGTGGACCGGGCTGGGTGGATGCACACCGGCGACCTGGCGACGATGGACGCGGAGGGCTACGTCAAGATTGTCGGCCGCATCAAGGACATGATCATCCGGGGCGGGGAGAACGTGTATCCGCGCGAAGTGGAGGAGTTCCTCCACACGCACCCGGACATCAGCGAGGCGCAGGTCATCGGCGTGCCCAGCGTGAAGTACGGCGAGGAGGTGATGGCGTGGGTGCGGCTGAAGTCCGGTGCCACGCTCACCGCGGAGACGCTGGCGGCCTACTGCACCGGCCGCATCTCCACCTTCAAGATTCCCCGCCACTGGAAGTTCGTGGACAGCTTCCCCATGACGGTGACGGGCAAGGTGCAGAAGTTCCGCATGCGGGAAGTCTCCGTCGCCGAGCTGGGGCTGGGCGACGTGGCCACCATCAAGACGGCCTGACGCGCGGTTTCGCCTTCGCCTTCGCGGGGGCCTTCTTCGCGGCGGGCTTCTTCGCAGCGGGCTTCTTCGTCGCGGACGGCTTCGCGGGAGCCTTCTTCGCGGCGGGCTTCTTTGTCGCGGAAGGCTTCGCGGCGGGCTCCTTCGCAGGAGCCTTCTTCGCTGCGGGCTTCTTCGCGGGCTTCTTCTGCGCGGAGCGGTTCGCGGCGTCCACGGCGCGGCGGGCCCAGGGCAGCAGCATGCGGCCGTTGTCCTCCGCGTCCGCCGGAGGGGTGAAGTAGTTCATCTGGTGGGACGTGCCCTTGCTCTCGTAGATGAAGGGCCGGCAGCCCTCGGCCTCGAAGGCGGGGCGGGTGACGTCATCCACCTTGAGGTAGAGCTGGCCCTGGATGATGAGGCCGAACATCCGGCCCGCGAAGGACAGCCCCCAGCCTCCGAACATGTAGCGGGCCTGCACCGGGCCGAGTGGCTCCAGCAGCTCCAACGTGTACTCCACGAGGCTGTCCGGTCGGGGCATGGGTATCTCCTAGGCGCTGTGCAGTTCGAAGCTGAAGGTGGAGCCCTGGCCGGGCTCGCTTTCGACGGTGATGGTTCCGCCGTGTGCCTGGATGAGCTGCTTCGCGATGTAGAGGCCGAGCCCCAGGCCGCTGGCCTCGCTCGAGGACGTCGCGCGCTCGAACCGGACGAAGATGCGTTCCTGATGTTCCCTGGGGATTCCCGGGCCTTCATCCCGCAGGCTCACCTTCGCCCTGCGCCCCAACCGCTCCACCTTCGCGCGCACCGGCCTTCCGGGCGCGTACTTGATGGCGTTGATGATGAAGTTCGTCAGCACCTGTTCGATGCGCAGGGTGTCGAGCGGCGCGATGACAGCGTCCTCGATGTCCGTCTCCAACTGGCATCCGGCCGCTTCGAACTGGGGCGCGAAGCGCTCCAGCACATCCTCCACCAGCGCGGAGAGGTTCGTCTCCTCGGGGAGCACCGTCAGCTTCCCGGAGCTGATGCGGGACACGTCGAGCATGTCGTTGACCAGGCGCGCCAGCCGCTCCACCTGGAGGAGCGTGGTGTCGAGCAGCTTCTCGAACCGCGTGGGAGAAAACGCGGGGAGGCCCTGCTTCGCGAAGACCCGCCGGCTCATCTGCGTCTGCAGCTTGAGCGTCGTCAGGGGCGTGTTGAGCTCATGGGAGGCGACCCCCAGGAACGTGTCCCGCGAAACGATGGCCGCGCGGAGGTTCTCCGCGAGTTGTTCAATCTCCCGCTGCGCGTTGACCTGGTCGGTCACCTCGTAGATGACCGCCAGGATGCCGTCGATCTTCCCGGCCGGGTCGCGCTTCGCCTGGTAGGTGAAGTTGACGAACATCTCCCGTTCCAACCCGTCGGCCTGGATGATGGACGCGCGATGCTTCGCGCCGTGGAAGCTGTTGCCCGTCTGGTAGACGCCGTCGAGGATCTCGTGGAAGCCCTGGCCCTCCAGCTCGGGCAGCGCCTCCCGGACGGACCGGTTCAAGAGGTGCGTGGCTGGGCGGCCGCTGAACAACATGTCCATGAACGGGGCATTGACGAAGGTGTAGACGTGGCGCGGACCACTGAGGAGCGCGATTCCCAGGGGGGCCTGCGTCAGGAAGCTCAGGAGCTCCTGCCGCGCCCTGCGTCCCTCTTCCTCCGCCCGTTTCCGGTCGCTGATGTCGAGCGACGTTCCGATGAAGCGGGTGGCCTTTCCGGCCGCGTCGAAGGAGACCTGTCCACGCGCCTCGACCCAGCGGGGGGCGCCGCCCGTGGCGTCCAACACCCGGTGCTCCATCAGGTAGCGGCCGTAGGTCTCACCGGCGAGCGCGGAGGTGATGGCGCCGTGCAGGCGTTCCCGGTCGTCGGGATGAACGCGCTCCATCGTCTGCTGGAGGCTGAATCCGGACGGGTCCGGCAGTCCGAAGAGCGCGGCCATCCGCGCATCCGCCTTCATCTGTCCGGAGGCGGTGTCCAACTCCCAGGTGCCCGCGCCCGAAGCCTCCACGACCCGGCGGAGGTGCTCCTCGCTCTGACGCAGGGCCCTCTCGCTGACGACGCGCGCGGTGGTTTCGGTGCAGACCACCAGCGTGCCGCCAATCGCCCCGGCGTCGTCGAACACGGGCGAGTAGCCGTAGGTCCAGTAGACCTCCTCGATGGCGCCGTTGCGGAAGATGGGAACGAGCTGGTCTTCATTCCAGCTCGCCTTGCCCTCGCGCATCACATCGTCGATCTGCGGACCGATGATGGGCCAGATCTCCGGCCAGCACTCGCGGCCGTACTGCCCCAGCGCCGCCGGATGCTTGCCCCTGCCGAAGCTGGGCACGTAGGCGTCATTGTAGAACTGGATGAGCTGTGGGCCCCACCAGAGGAACATCGGGTGGCGTGAGTGAAGCATCGTCCGGACGAGTGTCCGCAGCGAGATGGGCCAGCCGTCCACGGGACCCAGTGGCGTGGCGGCCCAGTCCTTCGCGCGCATCCGCGAGGCCATCTCACCGGAGCCCTTGAACAAGTCGTCCGCCGTCACGCTGTCCTGCTCCTGGGGCCACCGACGCGGCGGAGTTCTAGGAGATCGCCCTCCGCCAGGGAAGCAATCCCAGGGACAGGGCGCGTACGGGCAGCCGGCCTGTTCACCCCTTGCCTACTCGTCAGCCCGGACCCGGGGCTAGCGGGGCGTCGGACGGAAGCGCTGTTTCACGTGCTCGGCGATGGCGTCCTTGAGGGCTCGCGCGGCGGCGGTGAGGTAGCCCTGTCCCCGGTGCACGAGCGCCACCTGCCGGCGGGGGCTGCCCCGCGTGAGGGGCACCACGTCGAAGCCGTGGGCCGGGGCGTCCGTCGCCATGAGCTGGGGCACCACCGCCACGCCCAGGCCGCGCTCCACCATGCGGCCCAGGGCCTCCGCGGTGTCCGTCTCCAGCGCCACCTTTGGCGTCACGCCGCGCGCCTCGCAGGCCGCCTCCACCGCGCGAGCGCCCACCATGCCGGGGATGCGCACCCACGTCTCGTCGGTCAACTCCTGGAGGGCCACGGGCCGTCCCAGCCGCGTCAGCCGGTGGCCTCGGGGCACGGCGAGCACCAGCGGTTCGTCCCACAGCAACTGGGTCACCAGGTCCACGCGGCGCACGGGCAGCGACAGGATGGCCAGGTCCAGGGTGCCCCGGGCCACGCCCTCCTCCAGCACCGGGGCGTGGTCCTGGCTCAGGCGGGGCCGCACCTCCGGGTGGCTGCGCGTGAAGGCCGCCATCAGGTCCGGGAGCAGGTAGGCGCCCACGGTGGGCAGGGTGCCCAGCACCACGGGGCCGCGAGGCGTCCCGGACAGTCGCTCCAGCTCCGCGCGGCCCGCGGCCAGGGCCTCCAGGGCACGCGTGGCATGGGGCAGGAAGCGCTCCCCGGCGTCGGTGAGGACGGCGCCGGAAGGGGTGCGCACCAGGAGGCGGGTTCCCACCTCCGCCTCCAGTGACTGGAGCTGCCGGGACAGGCCGGACTGGGAGAGGCCCAGGCCTCGCGCGGCGGTGGAGACGCGGCCCTCGCGTGCGACGTGCAGGAAGGCGCGGAGCTGTTCGGAGGTCATGCGGTTTTCGCAAGGACTCTATGCCGAAGATGCGGTTTCCGCATGACGCCTGTCCGCATATGGAAGGGGAATGGATGGAAGCGGCGTGGCGGTGGACGCGGGCAGCCGGATGCAACCGGGCGGGGCGCGGCGGGTGGCCACGGGGGCGGTGTTGCTGGCGCTGGTGGTGAGTGCCTTCGAGGGCACGGTGGTGACGAGCGCCATGCCCACCATCACGCGGGAGCTGGGGGGAGATTCGCTCTATTCGTGGGTGTTCTCCGCGTTCCTGTTTGCTTCGACGGTGGGTGTGTTGGTGAGTGGCAAGCTGGCGGACCGGTTGGGCCGCAAGCCGGTGTTCTTCGCGGGGATGGGGTTGTTCCTGCTGGGCTCGGCGCTGTGTGGCCTTGCGACGTCGGTGCCGGCGCTGGTGGGCTTCCGGGTGATGCAGGGGCTGGGAGCGGGGGCGTTGCAGCCCACGACGCTGACCATCAGCGCGGACCTCTACACGCTGCGGGAGCGGGCCGCCATCCAGGGCATGTTCACCGGAGCGTGGGGCGCGGCGAACGCGTTGGGCCCGCTGATTGGGGGCTGGCTGGTGATGCACGCCTCGTGGCGGTGGGTGTTCCTGGTGAACCTGCCGGTGGGGGTGTTGTCCGCGGTGTTGTTGCACCTGTCGTATCGGGATCCGCCCCGGCGGGACTCGGTGACGTTGGAGCGGTGGGGCCCATTGCTCGCGGGCGGCACGGTGGCGTTGTTGCTCTTCGCGTTGGAGCCGGGCGCGGCCCAGGCGCGAGGGGTGTGCGCGCTGGGTGCGGTGGCGATGGCGGCGCTGTTCGTGTGGCAGCAGCGCCGGTCGCCCGCGCCGGTGTTGCCGGTGGAGCTGGTGAAGGACCGGACGGTGCTCACTGGCATCGCGGGAGGCCTGTTCGCGGGGGCGCTGCTGTACACGATGTCGGCGTGGGTGCCGCTGTGGATGACGGAGCAGGGTGGACACTCGCCGATCGGGGCGGGGCTCGCGCTGGTACCGATGCTGTTGGGCTGGTCGGTGGGGTCCACCGTGGGCGTGAAGGTGCTGGTGCGGGGCGGCATGCGCGCGAGCGTGGGATTGGGTTTCGCGCTGGCGGCGACGGGGGCGGGGCTGTTGTCGGTGGCGGCGCTGCGAGGGTGGGGGATTCCGGCCACGTTCGCGGCGCTGGCGCTGGTGGGCATGGGCGTGGGGCCGGCGGCGAGCAGTTCGCTGCTGGGGCCGCAGTCGAGGGCGCCGTGGCAGTACCGGGGCATCGTGACGAGCACGCTGTATTCGATGCGGCTGTTGGGTGGGTCGCTGGCGGTGGCGGCGCTGTCGCTGGCGCGAGGGCACTTCGCCACGCAGTTCGCCATCGCCGCGGGGCTCACGGCCATCGCCGCGCTGGGCATGGCGCTGGCGGCGCCGGGGCTGGAAGGCAACGTTCCGCGCGAGGGGTAGGGCTACACCTCGGTGAAGTGCATGCCGGTGGCGCCGGTGCGCTCCAGGGCGTCCTTGAGGTCCTCGGAGACGATGAGGGCGATGGACCAGCCCCATGTGCGGAAGACCTTGGCTGTGCCCACTTTCGACGGGTCGATGCGCATGCCGTACACGGAGCGATACTCGCCAATCCGTTCTGGCTGACCGTGTCTGGCTTCCCAGAAGCGGATCTCCTCGGAGGCCTTCTCGTTGATGCAGCGGATGAGTTTGGTGGCCACGAGCAGGACGTACTGATCAGGCTGGCCCTGGACGTCGACCGAGAAGAGTTGCACGTCGTTGGCCGCGCGCTCCGCGAGCACGGTCGCGATCTTGACGTGGACGATGGGCGTCATGCCCACGCCCGCGAGGGAGAAGTCCTGGGGCCTTCCAGGTTCCATGAGGGGAATGCGGAGGCGGCCGGGTACCGGAACGGGTTTCCCGTCCCCAAACATCCAGGGATTGTCGACTTCCACCGAGTTCGAATCGACGGGGTCGTCCAGGTACCAGTTTTCTTCCTGAACATTCGACCTGAGCTCAAAGTACCGAGCAGCCATGATGGTTGAACCCTAACGTCCCTTACGCGTGGTCAGTAGACGGTTGAGGATCGTGCCCGAAGCATTTGCTTCCTCGGCAAGATCCTGGAGTGCACCCGTCAGTGCATCGCGGCATTGCACCACGGTTCGGCAGTTTCTTGTGGCGTAGCTCAGCCGGCTCATCACGTACTCATGATACGCGCGCGGGTGTGGGCCTCGGTGACCTTTGACTTCAACAATGTTCTCCGGATCATCCAAATCCATCCCAGCCTTCTTGAAGAGTTTCCGGAAGAGCGGCGTCCACGGCCCACCGCGCGTGGAGGACTTCTCATTGCGGATGGTGGCCAGGTGATGGCGCTGCGTCCCTCTGGGCCGTGAGGACATCGCGACCGCGTTGGGCGCGAGGGCGATGGTGAAGCCCTCGGCGGTCATCGCCACCGAGCGCACACCGCCGATGGCGACGTACTGGAAGCCCGCCTGGGTCTCTACCACGAGCGCGGCCGGAGCGGAGCCGGGCAGCCCCTGTGCCTTCGTCGCGAGCCCCACGGTGTTTCCTACGGCCGCGGTCGCCAGCATCACGAAGACGCGCGCCGCGTTCTCTCCCAGCACCTCCCCGTACGCCTCGCCCGCGTCGCGTACCTGCACGAACGTGGTGGCTGCGTCCACGTGGCGCACGAGGGAAATCCATCCGTTGAGGATGCTCCACACCGTGTCCACGCCCAGGTACGCAATCGCCGTGGCGGTCATCAGGGCGGCGAGCCCCTTGGACAGGGGCTCCGGCAGTGCCCAGAGCAGCAGGTACATCGTCACGGTGGAGGTCATCGTGGCCAGCACGGCCTGTGGATGGGCGATGTCCTTCAAGGCCTCGGCGGTCTCTTGCCACACGGAGTCCATGGCCACAGCCATCGCCAGCGCATAGCGGCCGTCGCTTCCCAGCAGCGGCCCTTCCTCCAGCAGGCGCAGGCAGTCGCCCGCCTGTCTCCGGTTCTCGCACCAGCGCTTGTAGCCGCGCGTCAGGTCGTCGGAAGCGTCGAGCAGGTGCAGGTCGCGCGTCTCCTCCTCGCCCAGGGGAACAATCCGCCGGGTCCGCTCCTGGAAGCCATACATGCCGCTGCGCTCCGGCAGGCCGAACAACTCGCGAGCGGCCCGCATGGGATGGGCGGACGGCCGCACGTCCTGGGCGAGCGTCTTCACGGCCTGCTTGAACTCAGCTTCGCCCAGCCGGGTCGCGGAGAGGGAGGCACCTTCCTCCTCGCGAGGCGTGACGGCGACCTTCGCTCCGTCGTCCGTCTCCAACCTCACGGTTCGCGTCGTCGCACAGCCCGACACGAGCAGTCCCAGCAGCAGTGCCCAGCCCAGCCGTGTCATGCTGAAACCCTCATCGCGGCGCGCCCAGCTCCCGGAGGAAGAACCGACGCACGTCGTCCAGGTAGTACCGGCCCGCGGGCCCGGAGGGATTGTGTCCCTCTCCTGGCATGAGCAACAGGTCGAAGTGCTTGTTCGCCTGCACCAGTGCCTGGGCCATCCGCATCGTCGTGGACAGCGTCGCGTTCACGTCGCTCGTGCCGTGCATCATCTTGAGCGTCCCCTGGAGCTTGCCCGCCAGTGCTTCATTGGAGCCCGCCGCGTAGCCTGCTGGATTCGCCGTGAGCAATCCCATGTTCGGCTCGTTGATGATGGCCTCCTCCGTCAGCGCCCCCGGTGCCCCCGCATAGCCTGCCTTGAAGAACTCCGGCGCGGTCAGCATCCCTCGCAGCGCGAAGTATCCGCCCCAGGAGTGGCCATAGATGCCCACCCGCTCCAGGTCCATGTATGGGCGACTCGCGCCCGCCTGCTTCAGGGCAGCGACGTGGTCCGGAATCTCCGTCTGGCCCACGCGCCCGTAGTTCACATCCTGGAAGGCCTTGCTCCGCCCCGGCGTGCCGCGTGCGTCCAACACCATGGCGATGAAACCCAACTGTGACAGCGAGTGGGCGATGCGGCTCTCCCCGCCGCCCACGTACCCCCAGGGCACCGCCGTGATGAACGGTCCCGCGTAGATGACGTCGATGACCGGGTATCGCTTCTTCGGGTCGAAGTCCCACGGCTTGTACAGCACGCCATACAGCGGCGTCGTTCCATCCGCTGCCTCCACCGTGAAGGCCTCCGGGGGCGTGTAGTGCAACGCCGCCAGCGCGCTCACGTCCGCCTTCGCGTAGCGGAACGACTGGCGTCCGTCCGTGGAGGCCACGTCCCAGGCCCTCGGCTGCTCCCGGGTGGAATGCCCATCCACGAAGTACCGCGTGGACGGTGACAACACGATCCGGTGCAATCCCGGCTCCGGAGACAGTCGCTTCAGGTCTCCACCCTTCAGCGCGGCCCGATACAACAGGCGGTCATACGGCGCGTCGCGTTCGGCGGAAGCCATCACGTAGAGGGCATCCCCCTTGGGCTCCACCCCCACCACCGCGTGCACCGGGAAGGGCCCCTGGGTGACCTGCCGCACCTGCTTCCCCGCCCAGTCATACAGATAGACATGGCGCCAGCCGTCCCGTTCCGACATCCAGAGGAAGTGCCGGTTGTCCGGCAGCGGCTTCACCTGTCGGGACCAGCCTTCCACCGCGAAGTCGAGCGCCCCCACGAAGCTCTCCGGCCGCTCCTCCCTCAGCACCCGGCGGCGCTTGCCCGTCGCCGGCTCCACCGCCACCAGGTCCAACCGCTTGCCATCCCGCGAGAGCTGGAGCACCAGGGCTTCGCTCCCATCCGGCCGCCAGCCCGCGAACCAGTCGTAGCCTTCCGTCTCCTCACGCGGCACGGGCGTCACCTGCCCCGTCTCCGCCGTGACGAAATGCAGCTCCGAGCGCATCAGCGGCGTGCCTGTCTTGGCATAGGGTGCCCACGTCACCTTCTCCTGCGCGGTGCCGTAGTCGACCAGGGGGATCTGATGCACGCCCCGCGTGTCCTCGCGCCAGACCGCCAGGAACCGGCCCTGGGGAGACCACGCGGATTCGGGCACGCGCCAGGCGTTGTCTTCCGTGCCGGTACGCTCCACCCGCGTCGTTCCCTTTGCGTCGAGCACTGCGAATCCCGCCTCCCGTTGCACCGCGATGGCTTTTCCGTCCGGAGACAGGGCATTGCCGGGGAGGAGTGAAAGCGCGACCGGATCCGTGGGTTCGAGCGCCACGACGCGGCGGTCGGACAGGCCCAGCGTGAACGCCCGGCCCTGCACGGAGAAGACAATCCCTCCCGCATCAGGGGTGAACGTGAAGGGCATGAAGCCAGACAGCGGGGCGGGCTTCCCCAGGAATCGCGCGAGCTGGGACCGCAGCGATTCGGGGGACAGCAGGGCCTGCTGGGTCTTCCGCCGTGCATCGACCAGGACCCAGGTGTCCCGATGCGGCTCGAGCACGGACCAGTACACGAACCGCTCGCCCTCGGGCAGCCACCGGGGCGGCGCCAGGGTGTCCCGGATGCGATTCGGCAACTGCAAGGCTGCGTCGGAGAAGTCGAGCCGCGCTTGCAGCGCGTCCTCGGCCGCCGTCGCACTCCCGGGGGCGAACAGACCCACGACCATCAGGAGCAGGGAAAGGCTGCGCGTCCGCGGGGGAAGGGAATGCGTCATGGGTCACTTCCGGAGATGGAAAGAGAAGGAATGTCAGCGCATGCGTCGCGGTGCCGGCGCCGTGACCGCCAGCAGTTCCGCCAGCGTCTTCAGGCCCTGCTCCAGCTCCGCCCGGGAGCTGGCCGCGCCCAATGACACCCGGAGGGCATTGGGCGCGTTGCCGGGCCGGGCCGCGAACAGGTGCGCGGGGCCCAGGAGCACGTCTCGCGCGGCGGCCTGCTCCACCAGCTCCGTGGCCCTCCGGTGCTCCGGAATGGGCATCCACAGGAAGTAGGCGGTGGCGTGCGCGATATACGGATGGCCCTTCAACACGGACGCAGCCAACGCCTGCCGGGCCGTGGCTTCGGACCTCCGTGCATCGCGAAGGGCTTCAGCCGTGCCGTCGGCAATCCAGCGCGATGCAAGCTCATGCATCAGCGGAGAGCCGGACCAGACCGTCGCCGCTGACGCCTGCTCCAACGCCACTCGGGCGTGCGCGGGTGCCCGGATGTAGCCGACGCGCAACGCGGGGAGGACCGCCTTGGACAGGCTCCCAATGTGATACGTCCGCTCGGGTGCAAGGGCGGCCAGGGGTGGTGGCGCCTTCGCGACGAGTGGCGCCAGGGCCCCGTTCTCGATGAGGGTGACGTCGAACTCGCGGCAGACCTCCAGGACGGCCTGCCTTCGCTTCAACGGCATGATCGCCGTGGTCGGATTGTGGTTCGTCGGCGTGCAGTAGAGCACCCGGGCCCGGCTCTTCCGGCAGGCTTCCGCGAGCGCCTCCGGGATGAGCCCGTCCGCGTCGAGCGCCACCGGGTGCGTGGGCAACCGGAGCCAGTCCGCCGCGGCGAGCGCTCCCGGATACGTGACGTCCTCCACCAGCACGCCCTCGGGTGTCGCCAGCAGGGACAGGAGCATCAGGGTGGCGTGCTGGGCCCCGCCGCACACGGTGACCTCTCCCTCGGAGGAGGGCACGCCCGCGAGCCCGAGCCAGCGCGCGCCCGCCGCCCGCTGCGACCCGGAGCCTCCGTGCGCCTGATATCCACTGAGCGCGGTCAGGTCCGCGCGCTCCCCCCATTGCTTGAGCGCGGCGGCGAGCGCGAGGTGTCCCAGGTCCCCCGGCACCACGGGCACCGCCGTGGGACCCAGGTCAATGCGTGTCCGGTCCAACTGGGGCGAATAGCGTTCTACCTCCGTGAGGTCGCGCACGAACGTCCCATTCCCCACCTGCGCGCGGATGAGCCCCCGCCGCTCTGCTTCGGCGTAGGCCCGGGTCACCGTCCCCAACGACGCCCCCACCGTGACCGCCAGCTCCCGGTGGGTCGGCAGCCGGTCCCCGGCCCGCAGCCGTCCGGCGCTGATGTCCGCGGCGAGGGCGTCGACGAGCGCCGCGTACAGGGGCCCGTCAGACCGTTTCAGGCGCGGCTTCCAGGGAGCAGAGGGCATGAAAATCCTTCCGGGCTTCGGCATCTCCGCCGAAGTCCAGCTGTCATGGGACGCTCAATGGATTGTACCATGACAATGTTCCGGATGGACCAGGACCCCCTCGGGGACCCTTGAAGTCGGCAGTGGCTGCCCCGGATGGCGGGCCGCGCGGGAACTCAGTCCTCCGTCAGGAGGAGGCTCCAGAGCAGCACCTTCTTCTTGCCGGGCGGCCGGTGCAGACAGCGGACCGGGCCGTCCTGGGACGCGACGAACACGATGGCGCCGGAGTGCTGGTTGGCGAAGACGGCCGCCGCCCGGTGGCGCGAGCCGTGCTGGCCGATGGGGTAGTGCGGCCCGGGCCGGCCCTGGAGCGTGCGCGCTTCGAACACCTGGGGCGGGCCGCTGCGCGGGATGGCGATCTGATACCCCGCGCAGACCACCTCCAGCTCCGGTCCCAGCACCAGCGCGTTGTCCACCGCGGTGAGCTGGCCAATGCTCTCCACCAGCGCCTGGAAGTCGCTCTCCGTCACCTTGTCGTCGTGTTCGGCGGCGGCCTTCTTCAACTCCGGATCCTCGGGAGGCTCCGCTTCCGACACCGTCCGCCCGGCCTCCGCGCGCCACGCGCCGTTGATGAGGTCCGCTCTCGCCTGGACGAAGCGCTGCAATCGCTCCCGCAGCAGCGAGCCCTGTCCCGGGGGCAGGCTGTACTTGCCTCGCGTGCGGAAGCGGTCCAGGTCGTGCTGCTTGGGCAGAAAGGCAATCAACCCGCCGTGGTGCAGGCCGCCCATCTTCCGGATGAGGCCGTGCACTGCGTTGGACACGTACCACTCGCGGTTGCCGCCCATCAGCGGCTGCACCTTGGGCAGCGACTCCACCAGCGTGGCGCAATGCTCCATCAGCGCCGAGCGCACCGCGCTGTCCTCATGGAAGAGCAGGTCGTGCAGCGCCACGCGCCGGCCCGGCGGCACCGGGGCGCCCTGCTCGTAGCGGAACACCTCGCGGCCCTGCGTGCTCACCACCAAGTGACCCGGTTCGGGCGCGTGGAGGATGAAGACGTCCTCTTCGCCTTCCGCGTGGAACTCCGTGTATTCCACCCGGCGCGCCAGCCCCTGGATGCGCAGCTTGCCTTCGCGCGGCCCCACCACCACCGCCGTGCGCGGCAGGTGCGCGGCGGGCGCCAGCTTCACCAGCGCCTCCACGCTGAAGTCGGTGATGCTCGACTTGGGCTCCAGGGGCAGCGTCTCCCAGGCCTGCCGGTGGCCCCTCACACCGCCGATGAAGACCGTCTCCCGCACGGCCTGGAGGCCCGGCAGGCCCTGCGCGTGGTAGGCGATGCGCACGCGCGTGGCCTCGCCTTCCTCCCGGCCCAGGCTCGCGAAGAACACCGTGTCCGCCAGGACGACCAGCAGGCGCAACGTCGTCTCCGCCACGGGCGTCTTGGCGAACTGACGCAGCCAACTGCGCAGGGCTTCTCCGGGGTATTGCAGGCCGGGTTCATCCATCGGGCGCGCAGCATACCCACGCCTTCAGGCTTCCCGGGGGAAGTCACGTGCCCGCCGCGGTGCGCCGTTGGTTTTCCGTCCTCGCGAGGCGGCGAGCCCGGCCTGTAGCACCGTTGGAGCGGTGGCTGGATGACCCCCGAACATCGAGCCGCTGAAAAGGTTGTCCGCGCAAAGGCCCGTTCCTTAGGGTCGGAGCGTCCCCCAGGAGAACCCGCCATGCGCCTCCGGATCCTGACCGCCGCCTTGCTTGCCTTCGCCATGCTGCCGTCCGCCAGCGCGGCGCCTCCACCCTCGCGCACCGTCGTCTTCCGGGGCGGGCGGGTACTGGACGGCTCGGGCGGCGCACCGCTGGAGAACGCCGCGGTGGTGGTACGCGATGGGCGCATCGTCTCCGTGGGGCCGGCCGACAAGGCGAAGGTTCCCAAGGGCGCGGAGGTCATCGACTTCGCGGGCAAGACGCTGCTGCCCGGTCTCATCTCCGACCACAGCCACGTGGGCCAGACGGTGGGCACCACCGTGGGCTCCCAGAACTACACGCGCGAGAACATCGAGCGGCAATTGCGCCAGTTCGCCGCGTATGGCGTCACCACCGTGACGGCGCTCGGGATGAACCGGCCGCTGTTCAACGAGGTCCGCAAGCAAGCGCACGCGGACACCTTCACCGGCGCGGACCTGTTCGGCGCGGGGCAGGGCATCGGTGTGCCAGAGGGCGGACCGCCCCAGGCGATGACGAACAACGCGCCGGATCAGCTCTTCCGCCCGGCGACGGCGGAGGAGGCCCGCGCCGCGGTGCGCACCCTGGCGAAGAACCGCGTGGACCTCGTGAAGGTCTGGGTGGACAGCTTCCTGGGCAAGGTTCCCAAGATGAAGCCTGACATCTACCAGGCCGTCATCGACGAGTCCCACAAGCAGGGCCTGCGCGTCGCCGCCCACATCCATGACCTGGAGGATGCTCGCGCCGTGGTGGCCGTGGGTGTGGACATCATCGCGCACGGCGTGAGGGACCAGCCCGTGGACGCGGCCTTCATCCAGGAGATGAAGAAGCGCGGTGTCTGGTACGTGCCCACGCTGGAACTGGACGAGGCCACCGTCGTCTACGCGGACCTACCCACGCTCGTGGACGACCCGCTGCTCGCCCCCGCGCTGTCGCCCGAGCTGCGCGCGCAGTTCCAGGACGCCGCGTGGCGCAAGAAGACCCTGGAAGACCCCAAGGCGGATGAGGCGCGCCATGCCCTCTCCACCAACCAGACGAACCTCAAGGCGCTGTACGACGCGGGCGTGAAGGTGGGCTTCGGCACCGACTCCGGCGCCACCCCGCTGCGCATCCCCGGCTATGCGGAGCACCGGGAGCTGAAGTTGATGGTCATCGCCGGCCTCACGCCGGTCCAGGCGCTCGCGGTCGCCACCGGGAACGCGGCGGACCTGCTGAAGCTCAAGGACCGCGGACGCATCGCTCCGGGCCGTCGCGCCGACCTGCTCCTCGTGGAGGGCGACCCGTCCACCGACATCACCGCCGTGGACCGCATCGCCTCCGTGTGGCGTCAGGGCCGACAGGTGGCGGGACCCCTCACCGGGACCGCACAGCCCGCGCCCCAGCCCTGACGCGGCCTACTCTTCGATGAATGCCTGGAGCGTGCCGAACCGCTCCAGGCCCTGATCCAACGCCGAGCGCACCGCGTGCAGCAGCGCGCCATCCGACATCCGCCGCACCAGGACGATGCGGGGCGACACAAAGGAAGGCGCGCCGCCCAGCCGCGCCTCCAGTGCCTCCAGCGTGTGCACGGTGAGGACGAAGCGGCGCCCGTCGCGCAGCCGCACCTCCACGTCCCGGGAACCCTCGAAGGGCAGGTCCTCCTCGTCGGCGATGAGCAGGGAGGCAATCCGCTCGTCCTCGGTGTCGATGGACCGCATGCTTGTCCGCTCCCGTGAAGGTCGTCGCATGCCCAGGAGGGTGGAGACCCCCACCCTGGCCTACAACCCGTTCCGTGCCGCTGCCCCCGGGGACGGACACCTCCTGGCCCCGGAGGGCAGGGCGGCGAGCACGGCCCGACACCGCGGACAAGACGGCCGGCCGGCCCAGGGTGTATGGCCCGCATCACCCATGCCCGTGCCCGAGCCGACCACGCTGTCCACCTGGGGCCTGCCCGGGATGTTCTTCGTCGCGATGCTGGCGGGCTCCGTGGTGCCGGTGCCCTCCGAGGCGATGCTCGCCGCGCTCATCTACAACGGCACGCCGCCCGTGACGGCCACAGTGGTGGCCACCGTGGGCAACGTACTGGGCGCCCTGACGCTCTACATCCTGGGGCAATGGGTGTCGCGCGGTGGCGGCGGACCCGTGGGTCGCTGGTTCGCGCGACGGCGTGAGAAGGAAGGCCCCCGCATGGCGCGCACCGAGGCGAAGCTGCGCACCTGGGGCGCCCCCGCGCTCCTCATGTCGTGGCTGCCCATCCTGGGCGACGCGTTCGTCCTCGCCGGCGGCTTCGTGGGCGTGCGCCCCGTGCCGTTCATCTTCTTCGTCACCCTGGGCAAGGGCATCCGCTACGCCTTCGTAGCGCTCTCCACCACCGCCGCCATGTAACATTGTGTAATAAAGCCTGGGGCTGTTGACAGGCCGTTCACGCAACGTTTCGGAGTTTGTGACGGATAAACGCGCAGGGCGTCGAGTACGCGGAATACTGCGTGCGCGGCGCTGCCGTGACGTCCCAGACCCCCTACGGCTCCTGGCCTTTCCGGGAGCAGGATGAAACATCGTGAGCCTGAAACAAGACCTCTTCCGGCGGCCTGCCGCCTCCTGGCGAACGTGGTCCTTCTCCCTGGTCTGCGCGGCTCTTGCCGCGTGCGGTGGGCCGGAGGCGTCGGAGGAGAGCGCGACGGAGCTGGCCACGCGTGAGGACGGGCTGGCCAATGTCCGCCTGCGCTTGATGGCGGCGAATACAAGCAGCGGCACCGGCCAGGACTACGACCCGGGACACGGCATCCGCATCTTCCAGGGCACCGACCCCGACGTCGTGATGATCCAGGAGTTCAACTACAAGACGGACTCCGCGGCGGACATCCGCAGCTTCGTGGATACGGCCTTCGGCACCGGCTTCTCGTACTACCGGGAGGCCGGGGCCCAGATTCCCAATGGCATCATCAGCCGCTACCCCATCATCGCGGCGGGTGAGTGGGACGACACGCAGGTGTCCAACCGCGACTTCGCGTGGGCGCGCATCGACATCCCGGGGCCCAAGGACCTGTGGGCGGTGAGCGTGCACCTGCTCACGACGGGCTCCAGCGTCCGCAACACGGAGGCGTCCAACCTGGTGAAGTTCATCAACGCCAACGTGCCCGCCAGCGACTACCTGGTGATTGGCGGTGACTTCAACACCGGCAGCCGCAGCGAGGCGACGTTCAGCACCTTCTCCAGCGTGGTGTCCACGGCGGCGCCGTACCCGGCGGACCGCAATGGCAACACCAACACCAACGCGGGCCGCAGCTCGCCCTATGACCACGTGCTGGTGGACAACGACCTGCGCGCCTACCAGACGGCCGTCGTCATCGGCACGAACTCCTTCGCCAGCGGGCTCGTCGCGGACACGCGCGTGTATTCGCCCATCTCCGGCATCTCTCCCGCGCTGGCGGCGGACAGCGGCGCGTCCGGCATGCAGCACATGGCCATCATCAAGGACTTCCTCATCCCGTCGGACAGCACGACCTCCAGCTCGGTGACGGTGCTGTCGCCCAATGGCGGTGAGAGCTGGACGGGCGGCTCCGCGCGCACCATCACCTGGACGTCGTCCGGCATCTCCAACGTGAAGGTGGAGTATTCGCTGAACGGCTCCACCTGGACGACGCTGACGACCAGCACGGGTGCTTCCTCCGGCAGCTTCGCGTGGACGGTGCCCGGCACCGCCAGCACCAACGCCTGGGTGCGGGTGAGCGACGCGAGCAATGCGTCCCTCAACGACCTGAACAACGGCGCCTTCGCCATCACCACGGGCGGCACGGGCGGTACCGGGCAGGTGTTCATCAATGAGGTGCTGCTGAACGAGGCGGGCTCGGATGTGAACGGGGAGTTCGTGGAGCTGGTGAACACCGGCACGGCGGCGGTGGACCTGAGCGGCTACACGCTGTCGGACAGCGCGAGCGTGCGTCACACCTTCCCGAGCGGCACCACGGTGGCGGCGGGCAAGGCGGTGGTGGTGTTCGGTGGCGCGGCGGGCATCCCGTCCGGCACGGTGGGCGCGGTGGCGGCGTCCACGGGCACGCTGGGCCTGTCGAACAGCGGTGACACGGTGACGCTGAAGAGCGCGTCCGGCACGGCGGTGGATACGGTCACCTTCGCGTCGGGGCTCGCGGGTACGGACGGCGTGTCCGCCAACCGCAGCCCGGATGCGACCTCCACCGCCAGCTTCGCGCTGCACACGGCCGTGTCGGGCACCAGCAGCTCGCCCGGCAAGCGCGCCAACGGTTCGGCGTACTAACAGGCTTCGGTGGGACCCGGGCCCGGAAGCGTCGCCTCCACGGGCGGCCTTTCGGGCCCGGTTTTTTTGGGCGGAGGCGGCCCGGGGCGGTCCGTTGATGAACACCCGCAGCGAGGAGCGCGACGGGGGAGGGATGACCTGGAAGAGTGGCGCTTCGTGCGTCCCGGGTGCGGACGCGAGGAGCCCGTTCCATGCTGAAGGTCCACCACCTCAATGAATCGCGCTCGCAGCGCATCCTCTGGCTCCTGGAGGAGCTGGGGCTCGACTACGAAATCATCCGGTATCAGCGCGACCCGAAGACGCGGCTGGCCCCGCCGGAGCTCAAGGCCATCCATCCGCTGGGCAAGTCGCCGGTGGTGGAGGACGACGGCCGCATGCTGGCGGAGTCAGGGGCCATCATCGAGACCCTCATCCGCCGCCACGGGAAGGGGCGCCTCGGGCCCGCGCCGGAGGACCAGGACGCCTACACGTACTGGCTCCACTTCGCGGAAGGCTCCGCGATGCTGCCCCTCATGCAGTTGCTCTACGTGAAGCGATTGGGAGAGGCGGGAGCCCCGCTGATGCCGCGCATCGAGTCCGAGCTGAAGAACCACCTGGGCTACATGGAAGGCGTGCTCCAGGGTCGCGAGTTCCTGGTGGGCAACGCGCTGACGGGCGCGGACCTCCAGAACAGCTTCGTGCTGGAGTCGGCGCGCGCGTTCCGCCTGCTCGGTGAGTATCCGAACCTGACGGCCTACCTGGACCGCCTGCACGCACGCCCCGCGTATCAGCGCGCCGTGGAGAAGGGCGGACCGTACGCGATGGGCCGTTGAAGGTGACGCGGGCAGGGGGCGTTCCAGGCCTCTGGGAGGACTCACTCACAGGGGCGAAGCAGGAGCCGCTACTGCCAACTCCGGACGGTGCGGGCCGGGGCGAGACGGGTCAGGTCTTGTCCGGGTCGTCTACTTGAGCCAGGTACGCGCGGAGTTGGTCGCGGTAGAGCGGAACAACCTCGACCGCCAACGCGTCCTCTAACACCTTGCGCGCCCCTGCCCTGTCGCCCCCGTCCTTCAGTTTGGCCGCCGCACTGAAGGCCCTGCCGAGCCGGTAGGAGCCATCACGGGTCCTGCGGTGGATCTCCCGGACGAGCGCAGTCGTGTCGGCGGGCGTGGCGAGTGATGGCTGTGCATCCGCCGCGCTGAGCCCCACCTGGGGCGCCATGCGTATCAGCAGGGCAGGCAGCTCCGCATCCTGCGGTAGCTCCTCACCTGCTGCCAGCGCACGCCCGAGGATGATCACCTTGTCCCAATCGTCTGGGTTCATGGCGCCACCGAGGGACCGCATCGGTGGAATGGCCATTGACGTTGCCCCTTGCACCACTCCATGCAGTCGCTGCAATTGCCACCCCAGCGCAAGGACTGGCATTGTTTGTATTGCTCGATGCAGTGCTCTCTCCAGCCCTCGTCGGGATCGTCGGCCTCCGCGCTGGTCGCTTTTGTCGCCTCTCGCACGCCCTGCATGAGCGTGGCTGCTTCGGCTGCGGTCATCCCGCACGCATCAGCGCTTCGGTACTTCTTCCAACAGCAAATGGTGCTCAGCTCACCAGGCCGGCAGGCGGCCTCGGTTTGCGCCAGGTACTCGTGCGTCGATCTGGGCCCCGACTCCCGCGGTGCGGTTGCGCAGCCGACGCCGAGCACCAAGCCCAACGCAAGCGCAACCCATTGAATCGAGCTATCCATGCTGAGGCGGATATCATTGAGTCATGCAAGGGGGCAAGCTCCCACAGCCAGCTTCGTCTGCTCTCTTGAGGATGGGAGTTTTTCTGCTCCTGCTCTGCATGGTGGAAATAATGGTGAACGGAAATGCGAGGAATTGAATCTGAGCGTGACAGATGAGGAGCTTGTCGAGGCGTTCGTACGGAACGCGGCAGCCCAGACGGAGGCGGTCTGGACGCGAGAGGCGAAGGCCGGCAATGAGCACGCGGGTCGCTACATCACTGCCTTCAAGAAGTGATGTGCCTCGGGGGACCCTGGGCGCGACGCGCTTGCTGCCCGCCCTGTCCACCCGCGAGAGGTACGACCGCGCGCGGCTTGAGTCCACCGCGCGCGCGCGATAGCCACGTCCCCAGTCACGTCTCCCCGGAGCCTCCATGAAGCCCCTGCTGCTGGCCGCCGTCCTCGCCGCCGCGCCCTCCACTCCGCCGTCTTCCCCGGCGCCCGCCACGCCCCCCGCACAGGTCAAGCAGCCCAGCCTCACCGTGCCCGGGGGGAAGTTCCTCCGCGCCCGCTCCGGCAACACCGCCGTCGCGCAGATGTTCGCGCCCGGCGTCGCGGAGCTCTCCGCGGCGGAGAAGCGCGTGGCGTGGTCCCTGACGCTCGCGGCGCACGCGGGCGAGGACATCGCGTACGACCAAATGGGCTGGAAGCTGGTCCCGGCCAAGCGGCTGCTCGAAGGCGCCTGGCTCTTCGGCCGGGATGCCCAGACCGAGACGTCTGGCTTCGACACGAAGCTGGCGGAGTACCTGCTGCGCTTCTACGGCCACGGCGGCAACCACGACAGCACCACGGGTCAGAAGTTCGTCCCGGGCTTCACCTTCGAGCAACTCGACGCCGCCGCCACGCGCGCCCTCGCGGTCGGCGCTCCCTTCCCGGTGAAGGACGAGGCGGCGCTCAAGGCCTGGCTCCAGGACTTGAAGCCCACCCTCTTCGACGCGGCCTTCGAACCGCAGCTCACCTCCAAGGCCCCGCCTCCGGGACAGGACCTGCTCACCGCGTCCTCCAACACCGCCTACGGCCCTGGCGTGACGTTGAAGGACCTGGAGGGCTTCCAGGAGAAGTACCCGCTCAACTCGCGCGTGGTGAAGGAGAACGGCAAGCTCGTGGAGCAGGTGTTCCGCGCCGGCACGCCGGACGGCAAGGTGAAGCCGGGGCTGTACGCGAAGGAATTGTCGCGCGTCATCACGCACCTCCAGGAGGCGATGAAGTCCGCGGAGCCCGCGCACAAGGCCGCGCTGGGCAAGCTGGTCCGCTACTTCCAGACGGGCAGCCCCAAGGACTGGGACGCGTACAACATCGCGTGGCTCAAGGTGGATCCGAAGGTGGACGCCAACCTGGGCTTCATCGAGACGTACGTCGACCCGCGCGGCCACAAGGGGCAGTGGCAGGGGTTGATCAACTACCGCGACGCGAAGGAGAACCAGATCATGGAGCTCATGGGTCGCAAGGCCCAGTCCTTCGAGGACCGGCTGCCCTGGCCGGAGCAATACCGCCGCAAGAAGGTCGCGCCGCCGGTCGCCAAGGCCATCAACGTCATCACCTCCAACCCGCAGCCGCCCGCGGGCATCAACCTGCCCAACGAGCAACACGTCCGCGAGAAGTACGGCAGCAAGAGCGTGATGGTGACCAACGTCATGGAGGCGGCTTCCGCCGTGACGCGGCTGCCCCTGGCGTTGGAGTTCTCCCGCACGGCGGAGGACCGCGAGCAGGCGCGGAAGTATTCGGTCACCGCGCGCAAGTGGCTGGTCGCCTTCCACGAGGTGCTGGGCCACGCCTCCGGGCAGGTGGACGCGAAGCTCAAGGGCCAGTCCCCGTCCGTCTTCCTGAAGGAATACGACAACACGCTGGAGGAGGCCCGCGCGGACCTCATCGCGCTGTGGCACGCCTTCGACCCGGCGCTCTCGGAGCTGTCGCCGGACCATGACGCCATCGCGAAGCAGATGTACCGGGACTTCCTGGTGGAAGGCCTCACCAACCTGCGCCGCGTGGAGACGGGCAACGCGTTCGAGGAGGACCACCAGCGCGGCCACCACATGACGGTGACGTACCTGGAGGAGAAGGGCGCCGTGAAGCCGGTGGTGGAGAACGGCCGCACGTACCTGACCGTGCCGGACTACGGAAAGATGCGGGAGGCGGTGGGGGAGCTGCTCTCGCGCCTGATGGTCATCAAGGCCACCGGTGACTACGAGGGCATCCGCGCCCTGGTCCAGGAGAAGGGCATCCACTTCGACCCGAAGCTGCGCGACGAGGTCGCCCGCCGGGTGAAGGCCGTGGATGTGCCCACGGTGCTGCTGCTCAATTCGCCGCGCGTGGTACCGGTGCTGGACGCGAAGGGGGACGTGGTGGACCTGAAGGAGGACGCCACCCAGGCCTTCGTGGATCAGCACCTGGAGCGCAGCCTGCTGGGACGGCTCTCTCCCGCGGAGGCCCGGACCGTGGCCCCGAAGCTCGCGGCTTCGCCGGACGCGCTGCGAGAGGCGTTCCGCGCGCTGGGGCCGGAAACGACTTCGGCGCCGCCCGCCACGAAGGGGGCCGCGCCGAAGAAGTCCACGCCCTGAAGCCTCAGGGGCTCAGTGGTTGGGCGTCGTGTCCACGTCGGTGAGGGGCGTCCCCGACTCCGACGTGAGCACGACGCGCCGGTCGCCGGGTTCCACCGGCGGGCCACCCGGGGTGGCCGGGTCGCCCGGCCGCGCGTTGGGCCGGCCGTAGTCGCGTTCGAAGATGCGCACCACGGACAGGAAGAAGGCGACGATGAGCGGCCCCAGCAGGAGGCCCACCGCGCCGAAGGCCGCGAGTCCGCCCAGGAGCGCGAAGAAGATGATGGCGCCGTGCTGGTTCATGCCCTTCTTCGCGAGCAGCGGCTTGACGACGTTGTCCACCAGGCCCACCACCACCACGCCCCAGATGGCCAGGAAGAGCGCCGCCCACGGGTGCCCGCTGAGCAACATCAGGCCCGAGGCGAGCAGCACCACCACCGCCGCGCCCACGGCTGGGATGAGGGCGAAGAAGAAGGTGAGGCCCGCGAAGAACAGCGGCGCCGGCACCCCCACGATGAGGAAGCCAATCAGCGCGGCCGCGGCCTGCACGCCCGCGGTGGCCACCGTGGACACCAGCACGGACACGGACGTGCTCCGGAACTCGCGCAGCAGCTCCTGCGTCTGGCCCCGTCGCAGCGGGGAGACACTTTCAATCCACTGCACCAGCCGGGCTCCGTCGGTGAGGAAGAAGAAGAGCGCGATGAGCATCATCGTCACCTGGAGCAGCAGGGTGCCCGTGGCGGCCACCGCGCCCGTCACGGCCTTCGCCGCCGTGCCGCCCTGGGTCGTCACCTGCTCCTGGAGCTTCTGATCCAACTGCGCCTGCTCCAGCGGGAGCCGTTCGATGAGGTTGCTCACGGGCCCCTGGAGACCGCTGGGAAGCTTGTTCACCAGCCCGTCCATGCCGTCCTTCTGCACCGTCTGCGACACGAAGCGCACGCCCTCGGACACCTCCGCGACGACGAAGGCAGTGAGGCCGCCCAGCGGCAGGAGCAGGGCCAGCAGGATGCCCGACACGATGATGCCCGCGGACACGCTGCCGTGGCCCCGCAGCCGGCGCTTGAGCCGGCGGTGCAGGCCGTGGAACGTTCCGGCCAACACCGCCGCCAGGAAGAGCGCCTCCGCGAACGGTCGGATGACCAGGCACAGGAGGAAGATGGACAGCAGGATGAGACCGACGAAGACGCGGCGCGCTACCTGATCGGAGGCCATGGCCTTGCGAACTTAAGGAGCCTGCCCCTCCCCCGGGAGCCCGCCCGGTCGGAATGTTGCAGGGAGAATTCCCCCTGGAATGCCCGGAATGCCTGCCCGCCTGCTCACCAGACTTGGGGGAGGCGAAGGGGACGCTAGAGTGCGGCGCCATGCCGCCCTTCGACTCCGCCCGCTTCACCCTCTGGCTTCCCCAAATCCTGTGCGCCGTCTTCCTGGCCATCCTCTTTCTGCAGTCCGGCCTGGACAAGGTCGTGGACTGGAAGGGGAACCTGGGGTGGCTCACCGGCCACTTCGCGAAGTCCCCCCTCAAGGGCCTGGTGACGCCGATGCTGGCGGTCATCACGTTGATGGAGCTGGCGGCGGGCGCGCTGAGCGCGGCGGGCGCGGTGGCGCTCGTGGCCTCGGGCAACCCGTTCCTGGCGTACCTGGGGGCGGTGCTGTCGGCGCTGTCGCTGCTGGCGCTGTTCTTCGGCCAGCGCATGGCGAAGGAGTACGCGGGCGCGGCGGTGCTGGTGCCGTACTTCGTGGTGGCGCTCGCGGGCGTGTACCTGCTCCGGCTTTCGTAGCGGGCACCGGAGCCTCTTCAGCGCCCCTTCAGAGCACCTTGCGCGGGGGCATGATGGCGTTGGCGGACAGCAGGCCCGCCGCCAGCGCCACCGCGACGAGCAGCATGGAGAAGGCGGTGTCCACGCCCGCCACCACGTCGCGCTCCAGCAGGGATGCGAGGCTGCGGAAGCCCACGCTGCCGGGGACGAGCAACATCAGACCCGGCACCACGGTGGTGACGGACGGACGGTTGCGAAGCCGCGCCAGCGCGTTGCTGCCGATGCCCAGCAGCAGCGCGCCCACGAAGGCTCCCAACTGCGGCCCCAGCAGCAGCGTGCCCAACCGGGCGCCCCCGAACGCGGCGGCGCCGGCCAGGGCAATCCAACCCCAGTCGCGCGGCCGGGCGCGGAAGAGCACCGCGATGGCGAAGCCCGCCACCACGAGCGCCGCGACGGCGGCCCCGGTCGGCACCCCGGCGGGCAGGGGGCCGACGGGCACGGGGGGCAGCACCGTGGCCACCCGGCTGCCCAGGGCCGCGCCGAAGCCCAACTGGAGGAACACCAGCGCGGCGTGCGTGAGGCGCGACGTGCCGGAGATGAGGTTGCGGGTGGCGACCTCGTTGACGGCGATGGTGAGCGTGAGGCCGGGCAAGAGGACGATGAGGCCCGCGAGCGTGGCCACCTCTCCGTGCAGGGGACCGAAGGAGTGCGCGGCGATGCCCGCGAACGCGGCGGACAGCACGGCCGCCACGGGCTCCAGCACGCGCGCGGTGGTGGGCTGCTTGCGCGTCGCCAGGTCCACCAACCCGATGACGAGGCTGCTGAAGCCTGCGACGCCCATCTCCTTCCAGCCGCCTCCGAAGAGGATGGCGGCGGAGGCGCCGGCCAGCATCCAGCAGAGCAGTTGGAGGACGGGGCCGTAGCGCGGGGGACGGGCGAGGATGGCCTCCACGCGCGTGGCGCCCTCGGAGGGCGTGAGGCGCCCCTGGATGACGTCGTCCGCGAGCGTGTCCAGGAGGATGAGGCGCTCCAGGTCCATGTCGCCGGGCTCCACGCGGATGAGGCTGGTGCGCAGGTCCTCGGCCGGGCCGAAGGAGGCGAAGATGGAGGTGGGCGTGGAGAAGAAGCGGGCCTCCAGGCCCAGCCGCTCGCTCACCCGCTGCATCAGCCCCTCCAGGCGGTGGGCGGGCGTCCCATGGCGGTGCAGGGCATGGCCCAGGCGCAGCACGAAGGCCACGGCGGGGCCGGGAGGCGGCGGCGCGAGCGCGGCGAGGAGTTCGGGCGGGGCCGAGGCGGTTTCGGAGGGACGCGTGGACACGGCGGGCGGCACATGCGCAGAGCCGTCCGGGCGAGTCAAACGGCGCCGCAAGCCCTCCTGCTCGCCCCCATGCGCCCGCGAGGGCTTGGACCCCCTTGCCGTCACGCATCTGATACAGCGGGCGGCAACCCGGAGGAGGGTGCATGGCGCGCAAGCAGAAGACACCGCGATGGTTGGAGGCCGCGAGGCGGCGGGGGCCGGGCGTGCCCGAAGGCGCGCGCACGGACTGGCTGACCCGGGCGCTGGGCCGGGCGGGTGTCCTGCCGCGCGCGGAAGCCGAGCAGGCCATCCGCGACGGCCGGGTGGAGTTGGACGGCCGCGTGGAGAAGGACCTCTTCGCGCCCGTGCGGCCGGAGTCCCGCGTGCGCCTGGACGGCGTGGAGCGGACCCTCACGGCGCGGGTGTGGGCGCTGATGTTCCACAAGCCCGCGGGGCCGGTGGTGCACGGCTCCGACCCCGAAGGCGTGGGCACCGTCTTCGAACGGCTGCGCGCGGTGCTGCCCCCGGAGCTCGCGGGCTTCGAGTGGTACGCCGTGGGCCGCCTGGACCGAGACACCACGGGCCTGCTGCTCTTCAGCAATGACGAACAGTTCGTCCGGCACGCGACGGCGCCGGAGACGCACCTGCCCAAGCGCTACGTGGCGCGCGTGGAAGGACTGCCCACGGAGCAGGTGCTGGGGCGGCTGCGGATGGGCCTGGAGCTGGAGGACGGCACGACGCGGCTCGCGGGGGCGGCGCTGCGGGAGCCGGACGTCGTGGTGCTCACGCTCACCGAAGGGCGACACCACCAGGTGAAGCGGATGCTCGAAGCGGTGGGGCACCCGGTGCTCACGCTGCACCGTGAAGCGGTGGGGGAGGTGGTGCTGGATGTGCCGGAAGGCACCTTCCGTCCGCTCACGGACGCGGAGGTGGCGGAGGGCCTGGGCTTTTCGGGTGCCGCCTGGGATTGACCGGGGGCAACGGCTCCCCGAGCCCTTCCCAGGCGGTGGTGTGGCGGAATCAGCGGACTACTCCGCCAGTTCGCAGATGTTGCGCACGCAGCAGTTCCAACAGGCCGTCTGGCTTCCGCCGTTGCTCGTACATTCGGAAATGCAGCGCGCCATCTCCTGCGTGATGCCGGGCACGGGGGCGTCCTTCGAGGGACTGGAGGCCGTGGCGGAGGTGCCTCCGACGATCAGACCGAACATGAACACGCTCGCGGTGATCAGCTTCATCTTCATCTTGGAGTCCTTTGGAAGTGCGCCCTGGGGGTGGACGCAATGCCAGGGTATCACCGTCTGGTTTGTCTTTCCATGCAGGTGCTCGCGCTTCTGGATGAAGCCAACAGTCGGAAGCACCCGGTGGGAGGCAATTACTGCTGTTTGCGCAGGATTGCAGTGACGCGCGAACGCAGCGGATGGTTTTGGGGCGCGAGTGTGAGGAACCGGGCGTAGTGCCGCTGGCTCAGCGCGAGGTTGTCGAGCTTGCCATGGAGTTGGCCCAGCGAGAGCTGGCAGTCCGCGAGCTGGGGGTAGCGATCCGCGCAGCTCGCGGCCTTCTCCAGGGCTTCGGTGAAGCGGTTCTGGGAGATCAGCTTGTCGGCGAGCGCGTGCAACTCAAGGGCTTCGCTTGGGACCGCTGGGGCCTCCTGGGGCGCTGTCGCCGCCCTGGGAGCGGGCCTCGTGGGAGAAGCCCCCTTGACCAGGGGCAGTGCGTCGAGGAGCCAGGTGGGAGGGGGAGAGTCGCCCTGGATGTCACCATCCTTCTCGAGGATGGCGGAGATGCGCTCCCGGTAGGGAGCGTCCTCGGGCGCGTACTTCAAGAACATCCGGTAGTGGTGCCTGCTGGCCTTGCGCTGTCCTGCCCGGCCCTGGAGGACGCCGAGGAGCAGATGGCATTCCGGCGCCTGGGGATGGTGGACCCTGCAGGCGTCGGCGTGGACGAGCGCCGTGTTGAAGTCCTGCTTCCGGATGGAGGCGAAGGCGTCCTGTTGGAATTCCTCGATGGGGCGGACTTCGACCACGGCGGGTTTCGCGGCGACCGGTGCGGAGGCCGCCTTGAATCCCTTGGGGGGAAGGATGGGACTGGGCGGTGGGGCGGC
>NZ_RAVZ01000102.1 GCF_003611635.1 Corallococcus terminator
GTGTGGTTCCCGGGCCGTGGCGCGTGGGTGGTGGTGCCTTCCGTGCTGTTGGAGGACGCGGAAGCGTTCCGGCTCACGGTGCGGCACGAGCTTCAGCACCACCGGCAGCGCGACACGGTGTTCGCGTATGCGCGGCTGGGTTTCGACAGTGCCTTCTTCTGGAATCCCTTCGCGCGGGCGTTCAGCCGCTGGTTGGCGGACCGTCAGGAGTTCGCCTGCGACGAAGCGCTCGTCACCGGGCCCCGGGTGCCCGCGGAGGCCTATGCGCGATGCCTGCTCCAGGCGTCGGCTCGCGTCCCGGGTTCGAGCCCCCTTCCCGCCGGAGTCACCGGCATGTCCCACCCCACCGTCAGGAGGATCCACATGTTGTTCGAGCCCCGTCCCCGCAGCTCCGGTCGTGCCCTGGGCCTGGTGTTTTCCCTCGCGTTGGTGATGGCGCCCCTGGCGTTGTGGGCGCAGGGCGCGGTGCGTGGCCGCGCGGTGTCGCTCGCGGAGGCCCGGGCGCTCGCCGCTCGGCAGCAGGAAGGGGACCTGCCCGTGGTGGTGGACGCGGCCGTGGTGGAGCAACTCAACCGGTTCGTCACCACGCCCAAGGGGCGCGACTTCATGCGCAAGGCCCTGGCGAATCTCGCGGTGCATCGCGAAGCGCTGACGGGCACGCTGCGCTCGAAGTCCCTTCCGGAAGGCCTGCTCGCGGTGGCGATGGTGGAGTCGGCGGTGAGCAACCTGCCGGAGACGTCACGCGAGCCGTCGCTGGCCCCGGGGCAGAGGGGTGCGGGCGTGTGGATGTTCATCCCGGAGACGGCGCGCCGCCATGGGCTCAAAGTGGAGACCGGGAAGGACGAGCGGCTGGACGTGGCCCGCGAGACGGAGGCCGCCGCGGCCCTCTTTCAGGCGCTGCATGCGCGCTATGGGGACTGGCGACTCGCGCTCGCGGCCTACAACCAGGGCGAGGGCGTGGTGGACCGGGTGCTCACGGAGACCGGGGTGCGCGATGTGAGCGAGCTGACGCGCACGGGCAAGCTCAACGGGTACACCAGCACCGTGCAGGCCGCGGTGTTGCTGCTGCGCAATCCCCACCTGCTCGACTGACGTCCTTCGACGTGCGCCTCGGGGAATGTGCCCGGGGCGCCCGCGTTCGGATGCATGCGGGTGGCTTTCGCGCGAGGATGCGCCCACTGCCAGCCAGCCAACGCAGGGGTGGGGAATCGCCATGAAGATCGTCGCGCTCGTTCGTCCGGCTGGAGAAGTCCCTGATGCCGCGCAGGTGCTCGCCACAGCGGCGGGCATGGCGCCCGCGGAAGCCCGCATGAGGCTGGCCCCGGAGCCGCCGGCCCTGCTCGCCCGGCTCGCGCCTGATGCGGCGGATGCGCTGGTGAAGACGCTCCAGGACGCAGGGCTCGCGGTGCTCGCCATCGATGAATCGGAGACCGTGGAGCGGGTGACTGCCCGGACCGTGACGTTCGGCTCCGCGCAGGGGACGTTCACGCCCCGCTCCGGTGAGCCGCTCACGATGGCCTGGGAGGACGTGACGGTCATCCTCCGGGGGGCCAGCTCCATGCGCACGCAGAGCGAGCACACCGAGAAGAAGACGCAGGTGGCACTGGGCGCGGCCATCATCACCGGGGGTCTGAAGCTGACGAAGACGACGGAGACGAGCGTGCGCGGCTCGCAGGAGGAGACGTCGCAGGTGGTCTTCGTCTTCGACCGTGACGGACGTGGCGCGGTGCTGCCGGAAATCGGGCTGGATTTCTCGTGCCTGGGGCCCGCGATGCAGCCGTCGCGCACGGCGAACATGGTCGCGCTGCCTCGGCTGTTGCGTGAGCGCGCACCCAAGGCCTTCTACGACGAGCGGCTGTTGCGGCTGGGACGGCGGCCCCTGCCGTTCGTCCTGGGCGGGTCGGTGCAGATCGTCAGTGGCGCCACGTCCCATTCGCGCATCAACACCGCGCAGGGCCTGGACGTGCTCGCGGAAGCGATGCGACAGGGCGTTGCTCGGGGTTACCTGCCCTGAGACTGCGCTCGCGGTGAGGGACTCCTCAGGGGGCGTGGAGCTCATGCACCACTGCGTGGCGCACCTGCCCCTGATACTTCACGTGAGCGGCGGTGTCGACTCCGGCGGGGGACGCGAAATCCACGCGGCGATGAAGACATCCAGCTCGCCGCGCATCACGTCCTTTACGCGCGGGGTGCCGGCGCCGGTGCGCGGATCCTCCACGCGGGCGCCCCGCCCCAGGAAGTAGCGGCGGGCCTCGTCGGTGCTGGCACCCTGGCCCGCGACGACGCGCGCCGCGATGCCCTTGAGCTCGTCCATCTCCCCGGCCCCGATGAGCGTCAGCATGCGCCCCGTCGCCTCGTCCTTCGCGGTGACTTCGTTGCGCACGCGCTGGAGGTATTCGCCCTCGCGGCTCTTCACCGGACGGCCCTCCAGCACCAGCAGCGCCCGCTCCACTTCCTCCAGCGGCCCGCCCCGGTGCACGCGCACGTACGCGCGCTGACGCTTCTCCTCCTCCAGGCGACGGTGCAGCCCCGTCTCGCCCGCGAGGAACCCATATGCGCCCGGTCCGGCGATGCGCACCACCACGCGCGCGGGCGTGTCCGCCTCCGCCACGGCCGTGGCCTCATAACCGCGCCGCTGCGCCCAGCCCAGGTACATGGTGGCCAGCTCCTGCACCCACGCGTCCTGCTGCTCCGACGCGTCGCTGGCGCAGATGTCCACCAGCGCTTCGTTGTCCAGCGGCGTGGCCCCCGCGGCCCGCAACGCCTCCGCCATCTGGACCTCTCGCGCCACGTCCTCCACCTGCCGGGCGGCGGAGGCCAACTGCACCTCGTTTTTCGCCTCGCGCACCAACCTGCGCCCGAAGAGACACGCGGCCTCCAGGCGCTCCAGCTCACCAATCTGCGCCTCCACCGTGCGGAAGGCGCGGATGACGTCCGCCGCGTGCAGCGGGTCGTCCCAGAGGTTGGGCGCCTGCGTCTCCGCCAGCAGCGCGGCGCGGCGCTCCTCCAGCTCCGGCCGTCCGGCGGACGTGGCCAGCGCGCGGGCACGGCCCACCAGCCGGTCCATCTCCACGAGCAGGGATTTGCGGTCCAACCGGCGCTTCACCGCCGCCGCCTTCGCGGTGGGCAGCAGCAACTGCGCCGTCACTTCCCGGGGCGCAGGGACGGGCTCGGCCACCGCCACCACGCGGCCTCCGGGCCGGGCCTCTACTCGCACGGGCGTGCCCGGCGGCAGCGGCCTGCGGGCGATCTCCACCGCCAGCGCCGCGGTGAGCGTCTTCTCGATTTCACGTTGCAGGTAGCGCGCGCCGAACTGGGGCGAATAGCCGCGCTCCACCAGCCGGTCCACCACCTCCGGTGTCACTTCCACGTCCAGCGCGCGGGCGCGGATGCCCTCGCGCTCCAGCACGCGGCCCACCTCGCGCTGGGCAATCTTGCGGATGTCCACGCGCGACAGCGGACGGAAGTGGCAGATGGCGTCGAAGCGGTTGAGGAACTCCGGACGGAAGGCCTCCGCGATGCGGCGGTCCACCTCCGACACCTGCTCCTCGGCGCGCTTGTGCGCCGCGAAGCCCAGGCCCGCCTCGCGGTACACCTCCGAGCCCACGTTGGACGTGGCCACGATGAGCGTGTTGTTGCACGACACCGCTTCACCCGCGCCGTTGACGAAGGTGCCCTCGTCGAAGAGCTGGAGGAAGCGGTCGTGCACGCTGCGCGCCGCCTTCTCGAACTCGTCCAGCAGCAGCACGGTGAACACCTTGCCGTCGAGCAGCGCGGACAGCTCTCCGCGCCGCGTCTCCAGCGCGGGCGCCCACGACGCGCCAAAGGGCACGCTCTCATCGCCGTCGTTGGGGTAGTCCGCCATGTTCAGGCGCACCAGCCTGTCGGCGGATCCGAACAGGTATTCGGCCAGCAGCTTCGCCAACTGCGTCTTGCCCACGCCCGTGGGCCCCGCGAAGAGGAACACGCCCAGCGGGCGGCGCGGGTCGTTGAGGCCCGCCTTGAGCAGCGCCACCGACCGCAGCACCGCGCCCACCGCGTCCGTCTGGCCGAGCAGCCGCTCCCCGAAGAAGCGCTCCGTCTCCTCCAGGTCCAGCGGCATCGCGTCGTCCACGACGAAGCGGGGCAGGCGCGTGGCGGCGCAGAAACGGGTGAGCACGTCCTCCGGCCCCACGTGGTCGCGCGCCACGCCCGCGGCCTCCGCCGCCGTCTCCTTGAGCAGCTCGATGGCCTTGCGCGGCATCTGCTGCGCGAGCAGGAACTTCGCGGACAGGCGCAGCACCAGGTCGCACGCGGCGGGATCGATGGGCAGCCGCAGGTCGCGCTCCAGCTCCTCCGCCACGCGGCCGACGATCCAACGCGCCTTGTCCAGCGGCGGTTCATGGAGCGGCAGCAGGTGGAGCCGTTCGGCCAGGGCCTCGTCCGCGCGCAGCAACTCCTGCACGCGCTTGGGTTCGGTCTCGAAGATGAAGCGCAGGCCGCCGGTGCGCAGCGCGCGCACGGCTACCGGGGCCAGGGGGCCGCCCAGGGCCACCGGCAGGTCGCGGATGTAGACGATGGGGCAGGGGTGCCGGCCCAGGTGCGTGAGCAACTCCTCGAAGCTCTCCGCGGCCTGGCGCTGGGTGCTGCGCGCCAGGATGTTGGCGACGGACACCTCCACCAGCCGCGCATGCGCCAGGTCGCCGTCCACGCGGCCCTCCGCGATGCGGCGGGCCACCTCCTGCACGAGCGCGCTCTTGCCCACGCCAGGCTCGCCCGCCAGCAGCGGGTGCTTGCCGCCACGCGTCAGCAGGCCGAGCACCTCGGTCACGGCGACGTCCACACCGTACGCCGCCGGCAGCTTCCCCTCGCGCGCCAACGCGGTGAGGTCGCGGTCGATGAGCCGCTCCTGGTCTTCGCTCTTCCTCGTCGCCATGGTGTTCCGGAACGCCCCCTCCGACGTGCGGCACTCTAACCGTTGCCGCACGGAAGCGAAGTCCCGGCACCCGACGGGACTCAGGTTTCCAGCTCCGTGTGCCAGTAGGCGACGTCCCTCAGGAACTTGCGCCAGGACATCGGCACGCCCTGTTCGACGAGGAATGACAGGTGCACGGCGTTGGGCATCTTCTTCGGCTTCACGGGCACGGCGAGCAGCGTCAGGCGCGCCTGGGCCGGGGTGCGGTTGCCCTTGCGTTGGTTGCAGGGCACGCAGGCGATGACGATGTTCTCCCAGCTCGTGTGGCCCCCTTGAGCGCGCGGCACCACGTGGTCGTACGTGGCCTCCGGACGCGTGACCTTGAGGCCGCAGTACTGGCAGCGGCAGTGGTCGCGCTGGTAGACGTTCTCGCGGCTGAAGCGGATGCCGCGCGGACCCTTCCACAGGGCGCGCACGAAGCGGATGACGGACGGCATGCGCAACTCCACCGTCACGGAGCGCACGACGCGGTCCTCGTACTCCTCGACCACCTCCACCTTGCCCTGGAAGAGCAGGTGGATGGCGCGTTGCCAGGGGATGCGTGCGACGGGCTCATAGGACTGGCTCAACACCAGCGTTTCCATGACACGGGGCCTTTCAGGCGGGACAGGCCGCCAGGGAGTCGAACCCTGCTCGCCCGGATTTGGAATCCAGGCTGCACCCCGTGCGCGACCTATGGGTGAAGTGGGGACGCTGGGAGTCGAACCCAGCGGGCTTTCAAGGGCTCCGGCTCTACAGGCCAGCGCGTCTCCGTAACGCTCTACGTCCCCGGAGGGTGATGCGGGGCGCCCGGACGCAAGAAGAGGCCGGGTTCCCTGGTGGGGAGCCCGGCCTCGGAAGGGTGTCCGTGCCGCGTCGGGGACGGGGCGTGGAAACCTTCAGGAGCCGGGCGAGGCGAGGCGATAGGACGCGAAGTCGCGCCAGCGGCACGTGAAGGGAGCGGTGCCCGGGCTGGGACGCGAGGACGCTTCGATGCCGTGACCGGAAGGATTCAGGTGCTTGGGGTTCATCGGGGCCTGCTTCGTCGCCGTGCGCATGGGGACCGCTCCTTTCGTTCCCGAAGGACGCCAGCCGGAAATCATTCCTGACAAGCGTCGGAGCAGGCGTTAGGCCTCAGCGCATGAAAGCCATCCGCTACCACCAGGTGGGAGGGCCCGAGGTCCTCCGTTGGGAAGACGTGCCCGAACCCACTCCCGGGCCGGGGGAGGTCCTGCTGCGGGTGCATGCCGCGGGGGTGAACTTCGCGGACACCGAGCGCCGCCGGGGCCTGTACGACGCCCAGGCTCCGCTTCCGCGCATCCTGGGCAGCGAGGCCGCGGGCGTGGTGAGCGCGGTGGGGCCGGGCGTGGACGCGAAGTGGGTGGGGCGCCGGGTGGTGGCGCTGACGAAGGAGTCCTACGCGGAGCTCGCGCGCGCTTCCGTGGACGAACTGCTGGAACTTCCGCCGGAGGTGTCGTTCGCGCAGGCGGCGGCGCTGCTGGTGCAGGGGCTGACGGCGTACCACGTGGTGCACACCGTGGGCCGGGTGGAGGCGGGGCAGACGGTGCTCGTCCACGCGGCGGCCGGAGGCGTGGGGTTGCTCGCGGTGCAGCTCGTGAAGGCCGCCGGGGCGCGGGTGATTGGCACGGTGTCGGGTGAGGCCAAGGCGAAGCTCGCGCGGGACGTGGGGGCGGATGACATCGTCCGCTACGACCAGGAGGACGTCGCGGCGCGGGTTCTGTCACTGACGCAGGGACGCGGCGTGGAGCGCGTACTGGATTCGGTGGGCGCGAGCACGTGGCAGGCCAGCGTGGACGCGCTGGCGCCCTTTGGCCAACTGGTGAGCTACGGCAACGCCAGCGGACCTCCACCGCACGTGGAGGTGGAGTCGCTCTATGCGAAGTCGCTCACCGTGAGCGCCTACTGGCTGCGCACCCCCACGCCCCCGGAGGTGCAGCGCCGGGCACGCGAAGCCCTGCTGGCGGAGGTCGTGGCGAAGCGGCTGCGCGTCGTGGTGGGGCTGAGCCTTCCCCTGGCCCAGGCGGAGGAGGCCCACCGCAAGCTGGAGGGCCGGGACACGGTGGGCAAGGTCGTGCTGCTCGGGGAGGGGTGACGCGTTCCGGTCGTGCTCAGTGCGGTGCCGCCGTGCTCATCACTGGCTCCGTCCGCGCGGGCCCGCGTCCGATGCGCAGCACCACCAGCGCCGCACCCAGGCAGATGACTCCGGCGACGACCCATGCGGGCGTATACGTCTCCAGCGAGGTGCGGATGACGCCCGCGCCCAGGGCCCCCAGGCCCGCGCCAATCTGGTGCGCGGCCACCACCCAGCCAAAGGCGATGGGGCCGTCCTCGGCGCCCACCGTCTGCGTCGTCAGGCGCACCGTCGGGGGCACGGTGGCGATCCAATCCAGGCCGTAGAACACCGCGAACAACGGCAGGCCGAAGAGGGACATCTCGAAGGCGCTCGGCAGGTACAGCAGCGCGATGCCTCGCAGGCCGTAGTACCAGAACAGCAGCCAGCGGTTGTCGAAGCGGTCCGACATCCACCCGCTCGCCGTGGTGCCCACCAGGTCGAAGATGCCCATCACCGCGAGCAGCCCCGCCGCGCGGACCTCCGGGATGCCGTGGTCCATGCACGCCGGAATCAGGTGTGTGCCCACGAGCCCGTTCGTCGTCGCGCCGCAGATGAAGAAGCTGCCCGCGAGCAACCAGAAATCGCGGTGCCGCGACGCCCGGCCCAACGCCCCCAGCGCGTTCGCCAGCGGATTGACGGTGGAGACCTTCACCGGCTCCGCGTCCGGCGCGGCCCCGAACGGCTTCAGCCCCACATCCTCGGGCCGGTCACGCACGAACAGCGCGACCAGCGGGATGATCACCGCGACGACGCCCGCGACCGTGAAGGAGACGGCGCGCCAGCCGTGGTGCTCCACCAACATCGCCAGCAGCGGCAGGAAGACGAGCTGCCCCGTCGCCGTGCTCGCGGTGAGCAGGCCCATGACCAGCCCCCGCCGCGTGACGAACCAGCGCTGCACCACCGTCGCGCCCAGCACCATCGCCGTCGTCCCGGTGCCCAGGCCCACCAGCACGCCCCAGAAGAGGACCAACTGCCAGGGCGCGTGGATGAAGTTCGTCAGCGCCACGCCCACCGCGATGACGCAGAGCGAGACGAGCGTCATGCGCCGGATGCCGAACTTCTGCATCAGCGCGGCGGCGAACGGCCCCACCAGCCCGTAGAGCACCAGGTTCACGGACACGGCCGAGGAGACGAGGGCCCGGCTCCAGCCGAACTCCCGCTCCAGCGGCACGATGAACACGCTGGGCGTCGCGCGCACGCCCGCCGCGCACAGGAGCACCACGAAGATGGTCGCGGCGACCACCCAGGCGTAATGGAGTCTTCCAGTCTTCATGACGGTGTCTCCTTGCGGCGGGCGCGACCGGGCCCGCGTATACTTCCCACCGGAGCGCGGGCGTGTCCCCCTGGCTTCACGGAACGGCGATGTCCCAAGACGATCCCCTGCGCACTCTCTGCAACTGTCTGGCGCTGCGACAGGCGAGCCGCCACGTCACCCAGTTCTATGATCAGGTGCTCGCCCCCAGCGGCGTGCGGACGACGCAGTACTCCATCCTCCACCGCGTCCAGACCCAGGGCCCGCTCACCGTGAACGAGCTGGCCCATCAACTGGTCATGGACCCCTCGACGCTCACCCACAACCTCAAGCCCCTGTTGAAGGACGGCCTCGTCGCCCTCCAGGTGGGCCGCACCGACCGCCGCCAGCGCGCCGTGGACATCACCGCCGAAGGCAAGGACGTCTACCGCAAGGCCCGGCCCCTCTGGCTGCGCGCCCAGGCGGACTTCGAGCGCGCCGTGGGCGACTCCCAGGCCTCCGCGCTGCGGGACCTGCTGGCCTCCGTCGCCCGGACGGGCCTGGGGCAGGACGAAGAGGCTCCGGCCCCCAAGGCCGCCTCCCGTCGCCGTCGTTGAGCCGGGGAGCACGGCTCACGCTCCTTCGAGGAAGGCGAGGAACGCGGCGACCTGATCCGCCCACAGCTCCGGGTGTGCCTGGGTGAGGTGGCCGAAGGACCGCGCGTCGCCTTCCTGCACCACGAAGCGCCCGTGCTTCACGCGGGGCATCAGCGTCTCCAGCGTGCGCAGGGAGACGGGGTTGAACTCGTCGTCGGAGAAGTTGAGCGCGAACACCCGGGCCTGGATGGCGTCGAGCGCGGGCTCCGGGTCGTAGTCGGAGGAGGACTCGAGCGAGTACAGGACGTCGTTGGCGTCCATGCCCTCCGCCTGCGCCATCGCCGCCGTGATGAACGCATCCGCGGACGCGGCCTCCGGGAGCGTGGCCTGCAAGTGGGGCACCCCGTCGAGCATCATGCGAAAGACGGGGAAGGCCTCGCGCCAGCCCCGGGGCGGGGCGGTGTAGAGGCCGTCCTTCCATTCCGGGTCGGTGCGAATCTGGCGCGAGACGAACCGGCGCCACAGCAGGTTGCGCCCGGCGATGCGCGTGGGCAGCGACACGATGGGCATCACGCCCTTCACCGCTTCCGGATACAGCTCGCTCCATTGCCAAGCGTTCATGCCGCCCATGGACAGGCCCACGATGGCGTGCAGCCGGGCAATGCCCAGCGTCTGGGTCACCAGCCGGTGCTGTAGCTCCACCATGTCCCGGTAGCCGTAGGCGGGGAACTTCGTGCGCGCGCCGTCGCTCGGCTTGCTGGAGCGGCCGTGGCCCACGCTGTCCGGGAAGATGAGGAAGTACTTCGTCGCGTCCAGGGGACGGCCCGGCGCGAACAGCGAGTCCATGAAGGGCCTGCCCCGCAGCACCTGGCCGCTGGCGCTGGTCCAGTGCAGCAGGAGCACCGCGTTCGTCACCGCGCCGGAGGCATCCCGTCGCGGTGTGCCCAGCGTCGCGTAGTGGATGCGCACTTCCGGCAGCACCGTGCCGTCCCGGAAGCGGTGGCCCTGGAAGAACGCATCCGCCTCGCGCGCCTCCAGGGCCCCTGGAGGCGGAGCCGCCGGGGCGTGCACGGCCTCTGCGGCCTTCTCACGCAGGGGCGCGCGGGCGCACCCCGAGGCCAGGACGCCCAGTCCCAGAAGGAGGGCGCGAAGGGACCACAGGGCGGACGTCCGGCGTGCGGAGTTCATCACGCCGGCAGGATTGCCTGTATATGCAGCTATTGTAAAGCGGCGCTCGTCAGGGCATGGGGGCGGCGGTCGGCGCGGGCTTGAGGTAGCGGTCGAAGAACTTCTGGGCGCGCTCGTTCACCTCCACCTCGTTCTTCTTCTTCTTGAAGCCGTGGCCCTCGTCGGGAAGCAGGAGGTACTCGACGGGGACACCGTTCTTCTTCACGGCGGCGACGATTTCATCCGACTCCGCCTGGGGGACGCGCGGATCATTGGCGCCCTGGATGACGAGCAGCGGCTTCTTGATGCGCTCCGCGTGGAAGAGGGGGGAGATCTCCTTGAGCATCGCCTCCTGCTTCTCCGGGTCGCCCACCTCCTGGAACATGGCCTGACGGAAGGCGCCCCATTCAGGCGGCATGCCCTTCAGGGTGCGCAGCCAGTTGGAGATGCCGAAGGCATCCACGCCCGCCTCGAAGGAATCCGGGTGGAAGGTGAGCGCCGCCAGCACCATGTAGCCCCCGTAGCTGCCGCCGATGATGCCCACGTGCGAGCCGTCCACGTACGGGAGGCTGGCCAGGTACTTCCGAGCCTCCACGACGTCGAGCAGCGGCTCCTTGCCGTGCTTCTGATCATCCGCCTTGTGGAACGCCTTGCCGTAGCCCGTGCTGCCCCGGTTGTTGATGCCCAGCACCACGTAGCCCCGGTTCACCAGGTACTGGATGAAGTTGATGTAGCCCTTGCGCGTCTGGCCCCCGGGGCCGCCGTGCACCCAGACGAGCGCGGGCGCCTTCTGCTCGGGCGTGGCCTGGTGCGGCTTGAAGAGCAGGTTGGGGATCTCCATCCCGTCGAAGGACTTGAAGCGCACCACCTGCGAATCCACCAGGTCCTCCGGATCCAGCTCCTTGCCCATGGTGTTCGTCAGGCGCGTGGCCTTCTTCGTGGTCAGGTCGTAGACGTACAGGTTGGGGGAGGCGCGGTCGCCCTCGTGCATGAAGGCCAGCTTCTTCTCGCTGCGCGCGAAGACGACCTCGGACACCGCGCCCTCGGGGAGCTGGGGCAGGGACAGTTGGGTGCCCGCCTTCACGTCGTGCAGCCGCACCTCGGTGCCCGCGTCCACGTTGAGGGTGGTGACGCGCCACGCCCCCGTGCGCGAGAACGTGGACGCGACGATGTCCCAGTCCGCCTTCTCCACGTCCTCCCATTTCCCGGCCTCCTTCGCCGGGCGCACCAGGCGCGTGAACTCCGAACCGTCGTCCGTGAGCAGGTACAGCTCCCCGGACACCGGGTCGATGTCCGCCACCGAGTAACTGGCGGTCCCCTGGTGGGGCGTGAGGTTCTTCAACGTCTTCGTCGCGACGTCGTAGCGCCACACGTTTCCGTCGGACGTGGTGATGGACTCGTTCATCACCACCCACGACGCGTCGGGGGCGACGCCGGCGATGGCGAGGCCCTTGTCGTTCTGGAACAGCAGCGTGCGCGCATAGGTCTTCGCGTCATGGCGGTACACGTCCATGGCGCCTTCGTCGCGCTCGTTGGTGACGATGTAGAAGGCGGACTCGTCGCGGCTGAACCCGATGAAGCCCGCGGCCCCCTTCTTCAGGGGTGTGAGGTCCTTCTCCTTGCCATCCGGCGTGCGCACGAACACGTGCGTCTGCTCGTTGCCGCCCTGGTCGCGCTCGAAGAGGAAGCGGTTGTCGCGCGGGAAGGTGCCCACCAGCCGGACGCTGTCCGTCTTGGAGTTCGTCAGCGCGGTGGTCTTCCCTCCCGCCACCGGCACGCTGGCGACGTTGTAGATGCCCGAGGCGTTCGACGAGAAGAGGATCCGCTTCTCATCCGAGGCGAACGCGGGGCCCGTGACCTCCGTCGTCCCCATGAACTGCTCCATCGTGTACTGGCGCGATGGGCGCTGCACCGGCTTGCGAGCGGCGGCGGGGGCCGGCTTCGGCGCGGCGGTCGGCGGTGCGGCCACCGCCAGCAGGGGGAGGAACAGCGTCGCGGCGAGGATGCGGTGCAGGGGTTTCCAGACATTCAAGCGGCCTCCGGGGCAGCGTCGGACGGGCGGAATCTGCCCCAATCCCACGGGGAAGGTCAGGGGGGCCTCCAGGACGACCCACCAGGAGGGCGGACAAACCTGACATAAGGCTGTCACTGACAGGGGAGATAAGGGTCGGGTTCCTTCAACGCGGCACCGGAGACTTCGCCATGACCCAGACCCAGAACGACTCGCAGCAGAACCCCGCCAAGGCCGGCGTGCGGACCTATACGGGCGGCTGCCACTGTGGCGCCGTGCGTTACGAGGCCACCGCGGACCTGGCCGACGTGAGCCGCTGCAACTGCACGTTCTGCACGAAGTTCGGCAACACCGGCAACGTCACCATGAAGCCTGCCGCCTTCCGGCTGCTCAAGGGCCAGGAGCATCTTGGCGAGTACCGGCGCGAGGGGAGCCCGAACTCCCGCAGCTTCTGCAAGCACTGCGGCGTCTACTGCTTCGGCGCCGGGGACGTGCCCGAGATGGGCGGCCTGTTCCGCTCTGTCGGCATCAACACGCTGGATGACGTGGACCCGTCGCTGCTCAGCTACCAGTACTGGGACGGCCGGCACGACAACTGGATGGCCGGCTCGCGCTCCAGCCCGTGGCCCTTCCAGGCCACGGTGTCCTGAGCGGACCTCGCGAAGGGCAGGGGCGTGTTGAAGGCCCCTGCCGCTCGCCGGGGACTACACGCGGCTGGCGGCGTCGCGACCGGCCGCGCGGCCGGAGAAGATGCAGCCTCCGAGGAACGTCCCCTCCAGCGCGCGGTAGCCGTGGACGCCACCGCCTCCGAAGCCCGCCACCTCGCCCGCCGCGTAGAGCCCGGGAATCGTTTCTCCCTGGGCGTTGAAGACGCGGCCCGCGAGGTCGGTCTCGAAGCCGCCCAGCGTCTTGCGCGTGAGGATGTTCAGCTTCACGCCGATGAGCGGTCCCGCCTTGGGGTCCAGGATGCGGTGCAACTTCGCGGTGCGCACCAGCTTGTCCCCCCGGTAGCCGCGCGCCTGGCGGATGGCGGCGATCTGAAGGTCCTTGCCGAAGGGGTTGTCCAACTGTCCGTCGCGGGCCAGCACCTCGCGCTCCACGGTGGCGAAGTCCAACAGCGGCTTCTCCGTCTTCGCGTTCATGCCCGCGACCAGCTCGCGCAGGTCCTTGGCCACCACGAAGTCCTCGCCCTTCTCCTTGAAGGCCTCCACCGGGCCCATGGCCTTCTTGCCCACGGCGCGGTTGAGGACGCCGAACCAGTCCTTGCCCGTGAGGTCCGGGTTCTGCTCCGACCCCGACAGCGCGAACTCCTTCTTGATGATCTGCTGATTCAGCAGGAACCAGGTGTGCTCATGGCCCGTCTTCATGATGTGTTCCAGCGTGCCCAGCGTGTCGAAGCCGGGGAACAGCGGCGGGGGCAGGCGCTTGCCGGTGGCGTCCAGCCACAGCGAGCTGGGGCCCGGCAGGATGCGGATGCCGTGGCGCGGCCAGATGGGGTTCCAGTTCCGCAGGCCTTCGCAGTAGTGCCACATGCGGTCGCGGTTGATGAGCCGCGCGCCCGCGGCTTCGGTGATGGCGATCATCCGCCCATCCACGTGGTCGGGGACGCCCTGGACCATGAACTTCGGCGCGGGCCCCATGTGCTTGGGCCAGCTCTTGCGGACCAGCTCATGGTTGCCGCCGATGCCGCCCGACGTGACGATGACCGCCTGCGCGCGCAGTTCGAAGTCGCCTTCCGTCTTGCGGGAGCTGGTGACGCCGCGCGGGACGTCCGTGGGCTCCAGCTTCATGCCGCGAACACCGACGACGGCGCCCGCGGTGACGAGCAGCTCGTCCACGCGGTGGCGGAACAGGAACGTGAGCTTGCCGGCGGCCTGCGCCGCCTTCGCCCGGCGGATGAAGGGTGCGAGCACGCCGGGGCCCGTGCCCCAGGTGACGTGGAAGCGGGGGACGGAGTTGCCGTGGCCCACCCCGCCGTAGCCGCCGCGCTCGGCCCAGCCCACCACGGGGAACCAGGTCATCCCCTGCTGGTGCAGCCAGGAGCGCATCTCGCCCGCGGCGAAGCCGACGAAGGCCTCCGCCCACTTGCGGGGCCAGTGGTCCTCCTCGCGGTCGAAGGCCGCGGTGCCCATCCAGTCCTCCAGCGCGAGCGTGTGCGAGTCCTTGATGCCCATGCGCCGCTGCTCGGGCGAGTCCACCAGGAACAGGCCGCCGAACGACCAGAACGCCTGCCCGCCCAGGTTCTGCTCAGCCTCCTGGTCCACGACGGCGACGCGCTTGCCGGCATCCGCCAGTTCGGTCGCGGCGACGAGGCCCGCCAGTCCTCCGCCCACGACGATGACATCCACTTCCTGTCCCATGCGGTTGCCTCCTGGTGACGTTGCGGGCGCGGATGATAGGCGAAGCTTCCGCTCCCGTGGATTGCGGAGGCCATTTCACATGCGCACCTCAAGGATGGGAGGTGAAATGGCACGGGCGAGGAGGACGAGGTGGTCCGGGCCGCGACCGAGCACGCCGTGTCCGTCCACGGTCAACAGGACATTCCCGCGCTGCGCGAAATGATTCGCGTCTCGCTCAAGGATGAACCGGGGTTCCCGACCGGCGAATCCGTACCGATTCCCGGCGGGGTGCAGCCGCCAGGGTTGCACTGAAGCGTCCTTCCGGGCGTCCGTGAGGCCCTGGGGAATCCATTCGCTCCAGGTTGTCTTCACGGGCCCGCGTCTCTGTGCAAGCTTCCCTGCATGGACTCGAATTCGACGGGCAACGGCAGCGCGGGACCCCCGGGTCACGATGCCGCCGCGTACGCCCGACGGGAGGAGGGTCTGTCACCGGAGCCGCTGCGGGACGCGGCCTGGAATGTGGCGGGCCAGCGGGCCTCGGGGGTGGTGCTGGATGTGGGCTCGGGCCGCGGCGGGTGGATCCGCCGGTTGCAGGGCAATCCCGCCATCGAACGCATCCTCAGCACGGACATCCACGATGCGGGCGCGAGCCGCCTGCCCGGCGTGGAGTTCCACCAGTGCGACGTCTCCCGGGACGTTCTTCCCTGGGTGGACACGTCCGTGGACTGGGTGTTCGCCATCGAGGTCCTGGAGCATCTGGCCAACCCCCGCCACTTCGTGAAGGAGGCCTTCCGGGTGCTGCGGCCGGGAGGCCACCTCTTCATCACCACGCCCAACAACGACAGCCTGACCGCGCGTCTGTCATTCCTGGTCCGAGGCTACTTCCCCGCGTTCTGCGACCAGGACTACCGGGACTCGGGGCACATCACCCCCATCACCGAACTGGACGCGCGGCGCATGGCGGTCGAAGCGGGCTTCCAGAGCATCGACTTCGACTACCCCCTGCCCGGGCGCATTCCCCGCAGCAGCATCCATTGGCAGCGGTTTCTTCCCGGGCTGCGCGGCAGGTGGTGGAGCGATGGTTTGTTCGCGCTGCTGACCCGGCCCGCATGAGCGAAGAACAGGACTGGTCGCCCGTTCAGTCCTCGTGGTAGCCCTGCCGCGCGTCCGCCTTCATGCGGGCGCGAGACCTTGAGGAGAGCGGATGCCACACCGTTGCGCCTGGGCCGAGGGCGACCCGCTGTATCAGGCCTACCATGACGAGGAATGGGGTGTGCCGGAGCGCGACAGCCGCGCGCTCTGGGAGCTGCTCATGCTGGAGGGGTTCCAGGCGGGGCTCGCGTGGATCATCATCCTGCGCAAGCGCGAAGCCTTCCGGAAGGCGTTCAAGGGCTTCGACCCGAAGGTCGTGGCGCGCTTCACCGAGAAGGACGTCGAGCGGCTGATGGGCGATGCCGGCATCGTCCGTGCGCGCGCGAAGATTGAAGCGACCATCGGCAACGCCCGCGCGTACCTGGACATGGCGGAGGCGGGCGAGGACTTCTCCACGTTCGTCTGGGGACTCGCGGGCGGAAAGCCCCTTCGCAACACCTGGACCGGCAAGGGCGACGTGCCGGCCAGGACCGCGCTGTCGGAGGAGTTCTCCAAGGCGTTCAAGAAGCGAGGCTTCAAGTTCGTGGGGCCGGTCATCGTCTATGCGTGGATGCAGGCGACGGGCATCGTGGACGACCATGTGGTGGGCTGCTTCCGGCATGGTGTGCGGCACCGCTGAAGTGGACCTGGGGCGGGCTGGCTTGCTTTGTAACGGTTCTCGCAGTGGCTGGACTAGAAACCCGCGACAACGATTGGGAGACACGCGATGCGCATCAACATCACCAGCGTCATGGTGGACGATCAGGCCAAGGCCCAGAAGTTCTACACGGAGATCCTGGGGTTCGTGCTGAAGGTGGACGTCCCCTTGGGCGAGCACCGGTGGCTGACCGTCGTCTCGCCCGAGGCCCAGGAAGGAACGGAGCTCCTGCTGGAGCCCATGGGCTTCGCCCCCTCGCGCGTCTACCAGAAGGCGCTGTTCGACGCGGGCATCCCCCTGACGTCGTTCGGCGTGGACGACTGCCAGGCTGAATATGAGCGGATGCTGAAGCTGGGCGTGGTGTTCCGGGGCAAGCCCACGCCCATGGGGCCCGTCACCGTCGCCATGTTCGAGGACACCTGCGGCAACCTCATCCAGATGGTTCAGGTCTGAGCGGATAACCCCGAGGGACCATCGGTCAGGTGGCCCCCTGCCTTGAGCGGGTGCTGGGATTACGACTAAGACCCAGTTTTCCAGTTTGACGCAGGGGGACAGCACGATGCGGATTCAACCGAAGCTACCGCCACCGGAGCCTCGCAAGGCGCTCGCGCCGGCGGGGAATGCTCCAGGCCGGCCGGCGGGCAATGCAGCCACCACGACCACGGCGTCCGGTGCCACGGCGCGCCGGGCGGGGTTCTCTGAACAGAGCGCGTTCGTCGGCAAGGCGCCGGATCCGACATCCACGTTCCAGCGTCAGTTCGGTGCGCTCGCGTCGGACAAGGAGAAGTTCCACGACACGATGCGCACCGTGTACGGCGAGGGCTACGACGCTGGCCAGGCCGAGCAGTTCCGGCAGAAGGCCCAGCAAGGGGACTTTGGCTGGCTGCCCAAGGTGAAGACGGTGTCCGCGGAGACGCTCCAGGGTGCCAACGGCGCCTATGACGCCGAATCCGGGACGGTGCTCCTCAACGAGTCCCTGGATCCGTCCCTGGCGGCCTCCACGTTCGTGGAGGAGGCGGGCCACCACCTGGACACGAAGCTCAACACCGAGGACACGGTGGGCGACGAAGGCGAGCTGTTCCGCCGCGTCCTGTCCGGCGAGAAGCTGTCCTCCCAGCAGGTGTCGGACATCCGCGCGGAGAACGACAAGGGCATCATCCGCGTCGACGGGAAGGACACCGCGGTCGAGTTCTGGAAGCCGTTCAAGTTCATCAGCGACGGCGTCAAGGCCGTGGGCGGGGCCATCGTCGACGGCGCGAAGGCCGTGGGCAACGCCATCGTCGACGGCGCGAAGGCCGTGGGCAACGCCGTCACGGGCGCAGCGAAGGCCGTGGGGAACGCGGCGGAGGTGGTGGGCGGCGCGCTGAAGAAGGTCGGCGTGCGCGCGCTCGACGGTCTTCGCAGCATCGGCACGGGCATCATCAACAATGTAAAGGGCGTGGTGCGCAACGTCGGGGAGGGGATGGGCACCTTCTTCGGCGGCATTGGAAAGCTGTTCCAGGGCAAGTTCGGCGACGGCCTGAAACAGATGGGCCTGGGGCTGGTGAAGACCTTCGTGCAGACGCCCATCGACGTCTTCCTGATGGGGGCCGGCCGGGGCATCAGCGCCATCCAGACGCTGATTGGCGCGGAGCCGGTGGGCCGCAAGCCCACCGCGGATGAAATCAAGACCCTGCGCGAGGTGTACGGGGACTCCATCGACTACTCCTCCATGCGCATCAAGGAGGGCAAGGCGGGGCTGTTCAGCACGACTGGCCGTGCCTTCACCCACGGCGACACCATCTACATCCCGCCCGACAACATGCCGATGACGCCGGACCTCCTCATCCACGAGGCGGCGCACGTCTGGCAGCACCAGAACGGCGGCACGGACTACATGAGCGAAGCGCTGTACGCCCAGAACTTCGGAGACGCGTACGACTTCGGGAAGGCCCTGGATGAGGGCAAGTCGTGGAGCCAGTTGGACCCGGAGCAGCAGGGGCAGTTCCTGTCGGAAGCCCACCGCGCGGGCTACTTCGCGAACCCCGCCGCCGGTTATCGGGTCCAGGATCCGGACACGGGCGCGATGAAGGACTACACGGCCCAACTGGAGGCCGCGCTCGCGCAGGTGCGCGCCGGTGAGGGAGCCCCCTAGGCCATGAAGTCGACGCGCCTGTCCGCTCCCCTGTTGTGCGCGGGTCTGCTGCTGATGCTGCTGAGCGCCTGTCGCCCGGTCATCCAGGTGACGCTGACGGCCGGCGCGCAGCAGCTTCCCGCCCCCCGTTTCGAGGTGGTGGATCCGGAGCACGCGGACCGCCCCCGCTACGACACCGTCCAGGTGATGAACCGGGAGGGGGAGCTGTTCTGGCAACTGCGCGCCGAGCCCTTCGGCGACAGCAACAGCGTGGGTGCGCTCACCTACGGGGAGGCCCCCACGGGCTTCACCTCCGTGGAGGGGCCCCGAGCGCTCCAACCCGGGGGGCGCTATGCGCTCTTCGTGGTGGGAAGGAACCGGGGCTCCGTCCACTTCGACGTGGATGCGGAGGGCCGCGTCACCGCGGTTCCTCCGTGACGGCCCGGGCGGGGCGCGGGATGATCGCCTGAACCCGCGCCGGTCGGAGGCCTTCCGATTGGCGCGCTTTCAGTGGAGGAGTGCCGCGTGGGTCGCGTCCCGACCGTGGATGAATGGGTGGCCCGACTCTCCGCGCGGGATGCTGGCGCGCGTGATGAGGCGCTGGAGGCCCTGGAAGAAGCGCTGGGGTCCGGGGAGGCGGAGTCGCGGGAGCGGACCGCCCGGGCGCTGATCCAGGAGCTGGGGCGCCCCGGGACGACCGCAATCAGTCCCATCCTGTTCCTGTTGCAGCGCGGCTGGTGGCCTCCTCAAGCGAGCCTCACCGAAAGCGCCGTCCAGGCCGTGCTGTCGACGCTGCCTCGAACGGAGGCCGGCTCCGCGGACCTGGAGCATGCGGCGTTGGTGCTGACCCTGGTGTGCAGGGTGGATGCATCCCAGCTCTCCGCGTTGGAAGGGGCGTTCGCGCATCCCCACCCGTCCGTCCGGAGCGCGATGGCGCGCGTGGTGGGGCGGCTGGGGAAGGACGCGCTGCCGGCGCTGCCCCGGGTGCTCGCCCTGCTGGACGATGAGGAGTCCGTGGCGATCTCCGCCCTGGAGTCGCTGGGGTCGCTCGCGGTGCTGGCGCCGGACGTCGCAGCGCCCCGGCTGCTGGAGCAGGTGCGCAGGACGGACGGCGTGCGCCTCTATCTGGCCCTTGTGTCGCTGCGGGGCCTGCTGGAGGAGCTGCTGTTGGAAGAACGGGCCGTGCCCTCGCTGGTGGATCCGGAGCCCGCGCTGCTCCGCGCGCTGGAGGAGCCGGAGCCGCCCATCCGCCAGGAATCGGTGTCCCTGCTGGGCCTGCTGGGCCCCGTGTCGCCGGTCGCGCTGGCGGCGCTGCGCGACCGGCTCCGGGATGAGAGTCCTTCCGTGGCGGCCAGTGCCGCCGTGGCGTTGCTCGGGTTGGGGGCGCCGTCAGCGGAGCCCCTCTTTCTGCTGAAGGGACAGTTGGGACAGGCGGCCCCCGAGGTCCAGGAGGCCGCGCTGTCCGCGCTGATGTCGGTGGACCCCGCCCGACTCCGCAGGGCGAAGGGAATGCTGGAGTCGGTGGTCGGCGACACGAGCGGAGCGACCCGTGTCACCCTGGATGAACTGCTGGCCTCGCTGGACTGAGCGCCGGCTTCAGTTGCCGGCGTAGGCGGACATGTTGCTGCCCGGGTAGCCTCCGGTGCCGGTCCAGGTGGAGGGCAGGGTCGTCGTCAGGCCCGGCTGCACCTTGTAGGAACCGGTGCCGCTCGTGTGTCGCCAGTAGACGTTGCCTCCGCCAGACGGACCGAGCACGGCCAGCCAGTATGTCGTGCCTGACGTCACCGCCTGCGACGTGATGGTGCAGACGTTCCACGCGTTGGCTGTCACCGTCGCGACGGTGCAGCTTTGGAGCAGCGCACCGGGCGTTCCGCTTCCATTCGCATACAGGCCGAGCTGGAGCGTGGTCGCCGTCGTCTGTCCATCCACGTAGATGCGCAGGCGTGTGACGTTGCCGGTGGCGCTCGCCACGTAATTGAACGCCGCCGCGACGCCTGCGTTCTCGAAGTCGGACGCGGTCAGCACGGTGCTGTTGCCGACCAGTACGGTGGGCGCGGCGGGAGTCGTCGCGCTGGCGTTGGCGGTGAAGGCCGAGGCGCCCGCGCCATTGGTCGCCCGGACCCGGTACCAGTAGCGGGTGCTCACGGCGCGGCCCGTGTCACTGAAGGCCGTCACGTTGGCGCCCGGCGTCGCCACCTGGGCGAAGGTGCCCGGCGCTCCGGAGACGTCCGGTGCCCGCTCCACCTGGAAGCCGCTCTCGTTGTTCGAGGCATCGGTCCACGCCAGGTCCACCTGTGCGGACGACACCGCCGTGGCCGTCAGGCCGGTGGGGGCCGCGGGCACGGTGGCGGCACTGCTCACGGTGATGGAGACGGTGCTGGACCCGGTGCTCGCGGCGGGGCTGGCGCTGTCCACGGCCACGGCCCGCACCGTGTGGCTTCCCTGCGCGACATTGCTCCAGGTGCAGCCATACGGGGTGGTGGTGCTGGAGCAGACCAGCGTCGCGCCGTCCGCGTAGAAGTCCACCCGCGCGATGCTCCGACCGAAGCCGGCGGATGCCGACGCGGCGAGCGCCACGGAGGCCGGCGCCGTGTACGTGGCATTGGCGACGGGGGAGGTGAGGGCCACCGTGGGTGGGTTGGACAAGGACAGGGCCACCGCGTCGGAGGTGGTGGCCTGGAGCAGGTCGTCGGTGGCCTTCGCCGTCACGCTGTGTGCGCCGTCCAGGAGCGAGCTGACCCCGCAGCTTACGGACGACGAGACGGGCGCCGTCACCGTGCACAGGAGGGTGGTGCCGTTGTCGAAGAACTCCACCTTCGTGAGCGTCCGGCCCGGCCCCGCCGTCGCGGTGGCCTGGAGGTTCAGGTTGGCGGGCGCGGTGAAGTTCGCATTGGCCGCAGGGGAGGTGATGGACACCGTCGGCGCGGAGGAACTGCCCGCGGAAAGGCCATACAGGGACGCATTGGACGCGCCCGCATAGACGGTGGAGCCGCCGAAGGTGGGGCCCGGCAGGGCGGAGAGGCCCGTCGGAGAGAAGCGCATGGAGCCGGTGGGCTGGTCCATGTAGCGGAACACGCCGCCGCCGTTCGCGCCCAGCAGGGCCAGCCAGTAGACGGTGCCCGACGTGAGCGTCACCTGCGGAGACGCTGTGCAGCCGTACCACTGGCCTGTCGTCAGCGGCAGCGGATCCACGACCGCCGTGGTGCAGGAGGAGAGCAGCGTGCCCGGCGCGCCGGAGGTGTCGCTGTAGACGCCGATGGACAGCGAGGCATTGGCATTGCCCGGCGCCGCGAAGACCCTGAGCGTCCCCAGCGTCCCCGTCGCGACGGCGGTGTACTGGAACGCGTTCACCGAACCGCCGTTGTCGTAGTCGTTCTGCGTCCCCACCGTGTCGACGCCCACCAGCCGCACGCCGCCAGCCGAAGCGCTCACCGTGAAGCTGATGGGCGTGGAGTTCGTGACGAGCGCCGGGCTGCCGCTGTCGGTGGCGCGGGCGAAGACGTTGGAGTACGTGCCGGCCGTCGCGTTCCACGTGCATGCCGTGCCGGTCGTCGTGAAGCAGAGTGACGTGGTGCCCTGGAAGAACTCCACGCGCGTGAGGGTCCGTCCCGCGCCCGCGAGGGCATTCGTGCCCAGGGTCGTGCTCCCCGTCGGCAACGTCGCGCCGGGAGCCGGACTGGTGATGTCGACCGTCGGCGGGCCCGCGACGGTGAGGGCCACCGAAGCGGAGCCGCTCTCACCCAGGCTGTCCAGGGCCTCCGCGGTCAAGGTGTGGCTGCCATTGCCCAGGCTGCTCGTGGCCGTGCACGTGACGGGGTTGGATGTAGGCGCATTCACGGTGCACAGCACGGTGCCGCCCGCGCGGAACGTGACGCTGGCGATGCTCCGTCCCGTGGTGGCCGTGGCGGTGGCCCCGAGGTTGAGCGTGGCGGGCGCGGTGAAGTTCTGTCCGGCGGAAGGGGCGGTGATGGCGACGGTGGGGGCCGTGGGAGGCGCCCCGGAGATGACGATGACGCCGCCGTTCGAATGGCGGATGCGCAGCGCGTTGTTGCCGGTGTCGAAGGTCCATCCGTCCGCGGCCAGGTCCGTGCGCTGCGACAGCGCGGTGCCGCCCGCCGTCACGGACGAGGGCACGAAGGCGAGGCGCAGCACCTCCGTCGCGTTGGCGTCATACGTGGTGTAGCGGACCTCGTTGCCGGGCCCGTAGGTGACGCTCTTCACCACGGAGGTGGTGCGCAGCAGGTGGTTCTGTCCGGCGGGCGCCCAGTCCGGCTGCGCGCCCATGCCGATGACGAAGTGCCGGATGAAGTCGCCCCAGCCGTCGGTGAACCAGACGTTGTTGGGATAGGGCCCGTCGATGGTGAGCCCGCTGTTGCGCACCATGTACGAGGCCCAGTTGAACGCGCGGAAGGCCTTGTCCTTCGCCGCCGCGTCCCCCGTGAGCTCCGCGTAGCGGGCGTTCACGGCGGCATAGCGAGAGGTGTGGCTGCCCATCTTGTAGTGGAACGCGTACTGCTCCTTGATGGGCCGCGCGCCGAACTCGAGCGTGTCCCCGAAGTTCGTCTCGATGAAGGCGATGATGTTCTGCACGTGGGTCTGCCAACTGGGGTCCAGGCCGGGGTTGTCCATCAGGAACTTGGCCGTCTCTCCGGGGACGAGCTGGTTCAGGTTGTTCGTCGCGTCCGAGCCCACGTCCTCGAAGTACTGGGTCCAGTTCTGCGTCGCGATGGGACCGTTGGGTCCCAGCAGCCACGCGAGCACGGTGGACTGCGTGGACTGCCATTGGGACAGCCGGGTCGCGCTGTAGCCGGGCGCGCCGTCGAGCGTGCCCGCCTGCCCCAGCCGGATGAGCTCCTGGTAGAGCTTGAGCGGCTCCACCACGTTGGAGGCGAAGTTGTCGACGATGTTCGCCCCGGTGCGCACGGCGTTGTCGGAGGCCCGCACGCGGTAGGGCCACGGCGACACGGTGGCGCTCGGGGTGCGCAGGTGGCTGGTGAGCTGGTTGGCCGCGTTGATGGCCATGTCCCGGTAGGCCGTGTTGCCATTGAACTTGAAGGCCTGCACGGCGGCCCAGGCGAGCGCGCCCACCTTCTCCGGTTGGAGGTAGCCCACGCCGTCCCCCACGCCCACCGAACCTCCCGCCGCCGCGCCGGCATACGTCAGCGAGCCGCTGGCACCGCTCGCGTAGGGCACCAGCGACCAGTGGTCGCCCACCGCCGTCATGCCGTGCGCCAGGTGCCAGTCCAGGAGCGCCAGTGCGGTGGTCCTCAGGCGCGGATCATTCTTGTAGGGCGAATACGTGAGGCCGGACTCCACGAGCATCGCGTACAGGCCGGCGGGGTTGTGCGGCCAGCCCACCGGCGAGCCCGCGGGAGAACACCCTGGGGAGGTGCCGCTGCACACGTAGGAGAACGCGTAGTACGCGGGCTTCGCCACCGACGGGTTCGTGAGGCCGCTCACGTCGGGCATCGCCAGCAGGTAGTTCTGGTTCAGCTCCAGCACGTAGTCATACGCGGCGGAGGAGCCCGGGTTCGTGGGCGGCGCCCACGACAGGAGCTTCCCCGTGCCGTCGCACTGCGCGGCGTGCTCGTCGATGCTGCCTCCTCCACTACAGGCCAGGGCCTGGCGCACCGTGGCGGTGCCGGGTGGGGACGCCTCGGTGGGTTCGGGGGCGCCGGAGGGCGCGACGCAGCCGGCGAGGAGGACGCAGGTGAGCGCGCCGAGGAGGCTCGCGCGGGAAGCGCGGCGGGAGCGGACGGACCGTTCCGGAAGGGGGGAGTGCATGGGGTGTGTCCCTCGGGGCCGTGAGCGGGAGGCTTCACGGGAGGGCTCGCACCAAAGGCAACGGCCCCGGAGACTGCTCTCCAGGGCCGCCGGGAACTGCCTCGTGCTGCTGGACCTCAGACGGGGATGAACACCCGCTGGGTGCCGTGCGTGCGGATGCCCGCGATGTGGTCGCTGGCTTCCCTGCCGTTGCCCAGCGTGACGGCGATGTGGCCGTGCGGGTTGCCCGGGCTGTTGTAGGCGTCGCTCACGATGATGGCGCCGGGGGGCAGTTGCTTGATCTGCTCGTCGGTGAGGCTGACCTCACGGAAGCGCGAGTCCTTGGCCAGCACGTTCCCGTACATGTACGCGGAAGGCAGCGGGTTCACGTTCAGGCCCGCCGCCGCCAGGGCGCGGTTGACACCCTTGGCGCACCAGCCGGTGGTGTTCATCGACGACGCCATGGACTGGGCGGAGGAGGCCAGTCGGCTCGCGTTCGCACCGAACGAGCTGGGAATTTCACCCATGGGCGCGGCGCCCGAAGCGCCGAAGGAGCCACCCGCGGCCGAGGACCGACCGCCACCGTTCGCGCCACCGGACTGGAAGCTGTCACCCTTGCCCGGAATGTTCAGGGAGTTGCCGGTGATGATCAGGTCCGGGTTCGAGATGCCGTTGGCCTTGGCCAACGCCGACACCGTGGTGCCAAACCGTCCGGCCAGCGCCGACAGCGTGTCTCCCCTCTGGATGCGGTAGCTCATGATGATGGTTCTCGTTCTTGGAAAACGGGAGTCGTGGCGGGATTATCGCCTGGAGGGGTCCCGGGTTGCGTCGTCCCCAAAAAACCCGCCCCAGGAGCACGCGTGAACAGCAGCCGGCCCGTCGACGAATGGGTAGCCCGACTCTCCCTCCCTGACGCGGAAGCCCGGGCGGAGGCCCTGGAGGCGGTGGGGGAAGCCCTCGGATCCGAGGACGTGGGGATGCGGGAGCGGACCGCCCAGTTCCTCCTGAAGGACCTGGCCCGGCCCGCCTCCACCGCCCAGGGGCTCATCCTGTCCTTGTTGCAGGCGGACTGGTGGCCCCCTCCCGCGCGCCTCGCCGCCACTGCGGTCCAGGCCATCACGGAGGCCCTGTCGCGCATGGAGGTGGCGGATCCGTCCGTGGGGGATGCCGCGCTGGTGCTGGGCAACGTGTGCCGGGTGGACCCCACCCAGCTTGCGGCCCTGGGAGCGGCGTTGGATCACGCACGTCCCGCGGTCCGTCACGCCATGGCCCGCGCGGCGAGCCGGGCCTTCGACGAGAAGGGCGTGCTGCTACCGAAGCTCATCGCGCACCTGGATGATCCGGAGGAGCGCGTGTCGTTCGCGGCGCTGGAGTCGGTGGGGGCGCTCGCGCCCGTGGCTCCGGAGCTCGCGGGCGCCGCGCTGCTGGCCCAGGTGCGCAAGATGGAAGGGATGCGCCGCTATCTGGCCCTGTCCTCGCTGCGTGCGCTGCTGGAGCACTGTCGCCTGAAAGAACTGCCCCTGCCCGCGCTGGGGGGCCTGGAGCCCGCGCTGCTTGGCGCCCTGGCGGATTCAAACCCCGCGGTCCGCGTGGAGACGGTGTCCCTGCTGGGGCTGACGGGGCCCGTGTCCCCGGCCGCGCTCACCGCGCTGGGAGGCCTGCTCAAGGACGCGAACCCCGCTCCGGCCGCGAGCGCGGCGGTGGCGCTGCTGCGCCTGGGAGCCCCGCCGCAGGAAGCACTCGCGCTGCTGGAGCGGTTGCTGCGGTCCGAAGGCACCCCGGAAGCGCAGGGGGCCGCGCTGTCCGCGCTGGAGGCGGTGGAGCCCGCCCTGCTCGTGAAGGCCAGGGACATGCTCAAGAAGGTCGCCCACGACGTGAAGGGGCCGGTGAAGGAGGCCCTGCGCGAGCTGCTGTCGGAAGTCGGCTGAGCAGGGCCGGACGCCGGAGCGGAAGGGGAGACCTGTCCGCCCCGGCGGGTGGGGCCTAGCAGCCCAGGTTGTTGCCGGGGCTCACGCCGAGCATGCCGCAGAAGCGCACGTAGGCGTCGATGCGGCTCTGCACCTGGCCGGGGTTGCGGCCATCGCACTCCAGCGAGCCATTGATGGTGCGGATGGTCTGCCCGAAGCCCGCGCCGTTCACGATGGCGTTGTGCGCCGTCATGGAGCCCGCGCCGGTCTGCGTGGTCCAGAACCAGAAGCCCGTGCGCCACGCCACGTTCGCGTCCTGCGCGATCAGGTCCGGGTTCGCCTGCAGGGGCAGGCCCAGTGCGTTGCCCGCCGCGCAGTAGTTGCCGTTCCAGGACAACTGCATGGGGCCACGTCCGTAGTAGCGCTTCCCCCCCGCGCAGGAGCAGCCCGGAGGTCCCCACGAAGTGTCGCAGTAGTCGCCCTTGTTGATCTCCTCAATGTACACGAGCCCGCCCGTCTCATGGTTGACGTTGGCCAGGAAGGCGGCCACCTCGCGCTTGCGGGTGTCCGCGTCGCCCGTGGTCGCGAGCCCCGGGAAGCTGCCCGCGGCGGAGATGAGCGCATCGTAGGTGTAGAAGCCGTTGCGGCTGGGGAACATGGCGTTGAACGTGTCGCGGGTGAGGATGCCGCCGAAGCCCGTTCCCCCGCCCCCTCCGCCACCGCCGGAGACCAGGTCGAAGGTCCAGTGCTGGTTGGCGGTGTACCCGTAGGGGTACTGGAGCAGCAGCGTCCCGTTGTCCGCGGAGCCCCAGGACAGGTCCACCGCCATGTCCGTGTGCCGCAGGTGCATGCTGAAGCTCGTGCCGCCCCGGTTCACGAACCGGAACTGCTGGTTGTTGCCGCCCACGTAGCTCCACTGGTGGATGACGGCGTTCGGCGCGGTGCTGACGCCCTGGACGTCCAGCCCCTTGCCGCTGTTCACGTTGATGATCTTGAAGTACCCGCCCGACGTCGGCGAGATGTGGAACTTCTGTGCGTTGGTGCCGTTGCAGTCCCACTGCTGCACCTTGGTGCCGTCCGCCGTGCCGGACGAGGCCACGTCGATGCACTTGTTCGTCATCGCCGAACGGATGACGTAGTCACCCTCCACGATGGACGACACGATGGCGGGGCTCTCCTGCTGCCCCAGCGTCTCTGGAGCCTCCCCGGAAGGCTCTCCGGAACAGCCTCCCAGCGCGCCCACCACTCCCAGCAACGACAGACAGCGGAACATCAGCGTGTTGGCCATGACGACTCCTGTGCGGCGAGGTCTGGCCAACATAGTCCGGCTGGCTGAGAAATCTCGATTTTAAGATTAAGCGGAGACCCGCATCATTCGTAGAACTTCAGGCTCCAGCCGGTGTTGCGTTCGGTGCCGCGCGTGTAGGTGATGTTGCCCCACCACTGGAAGGTGCCGGAGTACCAGTAGCGGCCGGACCAGAACGGGTTGGGCGAATCCGCCTTGGGCACGCCGTGGTAGGCGAGGGGGAACTGGGGGCCCGCGGGCGGGCTGGTGTTCGGGTCGCCGTTGAGCAGCACGAACGAGTGGTGGCCCACGCCCTTCGCGTAGAGGGTGGGGTCCCAGCCGCTCATCATGATGCCGCCATTGGCGCCGAAGAGGCAGCCGTTGGACTTGAACCAGTCCCAGACATACATCGGGTCGCCGTCCGCGCGCAGGCGCAGGTCCGCGAGGCAGTAGTTCGTGTCCCAGCTTCCGTTGGCCGAGTACACGACGTGGAGCTGGCCGTTCGGATCGATGATGACCTCCGGCCCTTCGTTGACGCGCGTGGGCGGATTGACGTCGGCCTGCTCCCACCCTTCGCGGGGCTGTGAGATGACCGCGCGCGGGCCGGTGATGGTGGTGGCGTTGGACATGCGCGCGATGAAGAGCGTCTGCTCGCCGTTGGAGTTGCCCACCCAGCCGGACCACACGAAGAAGCGCTGGCCCCGGTAGATGAACGCCGTGCCGTCGATGGCCCACTTGTCGTCCGGGAGTGCCAGCTTCACCGCCCCGGAGTAGCCCGCGTTGGGCGTCTGGGATTGGATGGCATACATGCGGTGGGCGCTCCCCGTGCCTGCCGCGAAGTAGATGACGTAGGTGGTGCCATCCCGGACGATCTGCGGCGCCCACACCTCGCCCAGGCCGGTGGGGTTGCCCCACACCTGCGTCCGGGCGGCGCTCGCCAGCGCCGCCACCGACGCGGCCGTCCGCACATAGAGCCGGCTGCCGTCCGACTCCGCGGAGATGTACGTGCTGCCCACCCGGATGATGGAGGGATCCGCGTTCTTGATGCCCAGCCGCACCGGCTGTTGGCGCTCGCCCACGTCCGAGGGGAGGGGAG
>NZ_RAVZ01000103.1 GCF_003611635.1 Corallococcus terminator
GCCATGCCCCGCGACAGCCGCTGCTCCAGCGCCGCCACCAGCGCACGTGCCGCCACCAGCAGCGGGGCGCGGTTCTGACCGTGGCGCGGACCCGGCACCAGCTTGCCCAGCACACCGCGCGCGGTGCTGGACACCACGCCCGCCTGCCAGTTGCGGCTCAGCGCCTCCGCGGCGGTCACGTCGTCGGCCGCCGCGAGCGTCGTCGCCTCGCGCTCCACGCCTCCGCCCAGCTCCTGGCGCACCTTGCCCAGCACCTCGTCGAAGGTGCGCTGCTCCAGCCGGACGATCTCCAACTGCGCCCGCTCGCGAGGATCCACCGCCGCCTTGAGCAGCGCGTCCGCCTCCGCCGCGGGCGGGCCTCCCAGCAGGAAGAACCAGCGCAGCGCGTCCAGGTCCTCCACCGTCGCTTCGAGCGGCCGATCCGGGCGGCGGTAGATCTGATCGCGCACCACCGCGGCCTTGAGCGTCCACAGCGCCTTCACCACCGACCGCTGGGAGAAGTACTTCGTGGGCACGTAGTCCGGCAGCTTCGACACCTGCGCCACCAGCGAGCGCTCCAGCGCGTCCGTCAGCATCTCCACGCCTTCGAGCACGTTGCCGGGCACCTTCACCTGCGCCACCGCGTCCTGGAGCAGATCCAACTGCTGCAGCGTCAGCGTGGCGTGCAGGTCCGGCCGGGTGCCGTGCACGAAGCGGTGCAGCATCGCGGCCCGGCTCTCCCGCCGGGCGAAGGCCTTGGGCACGAAGCAGATGAAGCTCAGCCGGTCCGCGAACGCCAGCAGCAGCTCCGGCGAGCGCGCGAGCACCTCCGTGAGGTAGCGGTTGCTCGTCATCACGACGCACTCGGTGCGTCCGGCCGTCACCTTGCGGCCGTGCTTCAGCTCCCGCTCGTACATCACGTTGAGGATGGAGCGCAGCAGCATGTCCCGGCCGTCGAAGACTTCATCCAGGAACGCGTGCACCGAGCCCAGCATGCCCTCGTCGGTGAGGTACTCCGTGCGCCCCGTCTCCGTGAGGACCTTGAAGTCCACCGGCCCGATGAGGTCCGTCTGCAGGGTGGATTCGGCGATCTGCTTGGAGAACAGCGAGGGCAGTCCCGACGTCTCGTCGGTGATGCGACCCAGGACGGCGCTGGCCACCGCGCTCTTGGCCGTCCCGGGAGGTCCCACCACCAGCACGTGCTCACGGCACAAGAGCGCCAGTTCGATCTGCGTGAAGAGCGTCTCCCGCTCCAGGTACGTCTCCCGAAGCTCCCCGAAGAAGCGACGAAAGGACTGGGCGGCCTGCAGGTAGGGAGGAGGCGAGGTCACGGAGGGCCAGAGGAGAGCGGGGAAGGACGCATGCTACCCGCCTCCCTTCCCCTATTTGAAGTGCACCGCGCAGGCCCCGTCGGGGCAGTTGCGACCCGCGATGCGGAAGCGGTAGCGGGCCACCATCCCATAAACCGCATCCGCGAGCTGGCGCAGGCCCGGCACGTAGTACACGTACAGCAGCCGGCCCAGTGGGCGCCGCCCCATGGCCCGCACGATGGCCTCCGCGCCCTCCAGCACCCGGCCGTCCGCCTGGATGAGCTGCATGGCCTTCTCGCACCGTTCGGGGGTGACCCCCGGGAAGGCGTCCAGGACGCCCTCGTCGCGGAACGAGAGCAGCTTCGTGCCCTGGTTGCCCACCAGCTTCTGCATCTCCCTGGCAGCCCCGCTGCAGATGCGGCAGTGGCTGTCGTAGAGGACCACGTCATGTCCCGGCGGCGTTGTCTGGAGCGTCGTCACGCGTCACCTCCCCACGAACCTTCCGTGCCCTCCATGCTAACGGGCCTTGAGCATTTCGTGCAGTTGGCCGTGCACGCTGCGCCAGATGTCGTGCTGTCGTTCAATGGGGTCCATCAACGCGAGCCCCACCGACGTCGCCGGAGAGCTTCCCTGGAAGGCTGAGTACTGTCGGATGCGCGTGCCCCCGGTGCCGTCGTCGTCGAAGATGAAACGGTTGGTCCCGCGCAAAGGATGACCATCCAGCGTGGTGATGTGGACGGTGCGCTGTTCCGCATCGAGCTTCACGGTGATGGGCGCCCACACCGGCGGCGGCCCCTGTTCCTCCAGGAACAGCCGGGCACCGTCCGTCAGCGAACTCGCCGCCGGCCTGAGGGAGATGCCCGCCGCGCCGAAGAGCATCTCCGGGTGGCTCACGAAGGACGCGTAGGCCTCCTTCGCCGACACGCCCGGAATGGTGCTGGTGTAGTCCGTCAGCGACGTGGGCGAGCCCGCGATGGGTGGGCTCGGCTCCAGGTGCCCCAGGTGCTTGCGCGCGTAGGCGTCCATCGAGGAGCCCACGTCCAGCGCCACGCTGACCGCAGCCGCCTGGGTCTGCTCCAACAGCAGCGCACCCTGCTTCACCTGCTCCTTCAGGGAGCCCGTGGGCCGGGGCGGAAAGGCGCCGCTCACGCCGAAGTCGAAGCCGTTGCCCTCCGGTCCCCGGGGAGCCACCTGGGAGGCCCATGCGGAGGTCGAGGCCGGCACGCCACTTCCCCGGAACACCTCCACGGAGTTGGCCGGCACCGCCGAGGGCGGACGGGACGCGGACTGAGGGCCCGAGGAGGCGGGGCCAGAGGGGACTTCGGCCGCGGTGAGGTCGGGGAGGAGGCCGGACAGTTGGGACTCGATACGGGACATGGCGGAGCACCTTCCTGAAGGACAGCGAGGAACCCGCCCGTCCCTTGCAGTGCCTCGGCCACCCCGGATCCGCGTGAAATCGCGGGGTTGAAAGCCCGCGAACATCCTGCGTCCGGCCTCCCCGTCCATCACCGTGGAAGGGCCGCAGGACAAAAGAGCAGGGCCGGCACCCCTCAGCGGAGCACCGGCCCTGGATGTTCAGTTCCCGCCGCGCGGCGGCGGGGACCTCACGTTCTTACGACTGGCGGAACTCGGCATCCACCACGTCGTCCTTCGCGGCCGGCTGGGCGCTGGAGCCCGGCGCGGCGTTCGGCTCGCCACCCGGAGGAGGCGTGGCACCCGGCGCGCCGCCGGTGGCGCGATACATCTCCTCCGCCGCCTTGAAGCTGGCCTGCTGGAGCTTGTCCAGGGCCGCCTTGATGGCGTCCTTGTCCTGCCCCTCGCGGACCGCGTTCAGCTCCGCGACACCGTCCTCGATGGCCTTCGCCACCTCGGGGGTGAGCTTGTCCTTGTTCTCCTTGACCATCTTCTCCGCGGCGTAGGACTGGCTCTCCGCCTGGTTCTTCACCTCGATCAGCTCGCGACGCGCCTTGTCCGCGGCCTCGTTGCTGCGAGCGTCGGTGACCATCTTCTCCACTTCGTCCTTCGACAGACCGGACGAATGGCTGATGGTGACCTTCGTCTCCTTGCCCGTCGCCTTGTCCTTGGCGTTGACGTTCAAGATGCCGTTCGCGTCGATGTCGAACGTCACTTCGATCTGCGGCACGCCGCGCGGCGCGGGGGGCATGCCCGTCAGGTGGAAGCGGCCGAGGCTGCGGTTGTCGCCCGCCATCTCGCGCTCACCCTGCACCACGTGGATCTCCACCTGGGTCTGACCGTCCGCCGCCGTGGAGAAGGTCTCCGACTTGCGCGTGGGGATGGTCGTGTTGCGCTCGATGAGCTTCGTCATCACGCCGCCCAGCGTCTCCACGCCCAGCGACAGCGGAGTCACGTCCAGCAGGAGGATGTCCTTCACCTCGCCAGAGAGCACGCCGGCCTGCACCGCGGCGCCCACGGCCACAACCTCGTCCGGGTTCACCGTGCGGTTCGGCTCCTTGCCGAACAGCCGCTTCACGGCCTCCTGCACCATCGGGATGCGCGTGGAGCCGCCCACGAGCACGACCTCGTTGAGGTCCTTCGGGTCCAGGCCCGAGTCCTTCAGGCACTTGCGGCACGGCTCCAGCGAACGCTCGACCAGATCGTTGATCATCTGCTCGAACTTGGCGCGCGTGAGCTTCACGTTCAGGTGCTTGGGACCTGAGGCGTCCGCCGTGAGGAACGGCAGGTTGATGTCCGTCTGCATCGCGCTGGACAGCTCGATCTTCGCCTTCTCCGCCGCCTCCTTCAGGCGCTGGAGGACCATCTTGTCCTTGCTGACGTCCAGCCCGGTGTCCTTCTTGAACTCGCTGATCAGCCAGTCCATGATCCGCAGGTCGATGTTGTCGCCGCCCAGGTGCGTGTCGCCATTGGTGGCCAGCACGTCCACGACGTTCTCACCGACTTCCAGGATGGACACGTCGAAGGTGCCGCCGCCGAAGTCGTAGACGGCGATCTTCTCATCCTTCTTCTTGTCCATGCCGTACGCGAGCGCGGCCGCGGTGGGCTCGTTCACGATGCGGCGCACCGTGAGGCCGGCGATCTCGCCCGCGTCCTTGGTGGCCTGGCGCTGGGCGTCGTTGAAGTAGGCCGGGACGGTGATGACCGCCTCCGTCACCTTCTCACCCAGGTAGTTCTCCGCGGCGCGCTTGAGCTTCAAGAGCACCTGCGCGCTGATCTCCGGCGCGCTGTACTGCTTGCCGCTGATGTCCACGCGCGCATCGCCGTTGGGACCCCGGGCCACCTTGTAGGGGACGAGCTTCGCCTCCTCGGTGGTCTCCTCGTACCGGCGGCCCATGAAGCGCTTCACCGAGTAGATGGTCTGCTCCGGGTTGGTGATGGCTTGACGCTTCGCCACCTGACCGACCAGGCGCTCCCCATCCTTGGTGAACGCGACCACGGACGGCGTGGTGGGGGTACCCTCTTCGTTGACGATGACCTTGGGCTCGCGACCCTCCATGATCGCCACCACGCTGTTCGTGGTGCCCAGGTCGATTCCGATAATCTTGCCCACGGTTCCCATCCTCCGGAAATGACTGCGTTTTTCCTGCGAAATCCCGATGTATGCCCAACGTAACCACCCCCCCTGGCGTGTCAAACGCAAGGGCGGGTTTCCCCGTGGGACCGGGCACCCAGCGCAAAGGTGATGACGCTGCCTGCGTAGCGCAGTGCGCAGGCCAGGACGGGGGCTCTGTCACCTGCCCGCCATCCACGCGCCACGGGTGCGTAACGCGCTCTACACCGCCGTCACCCGGCGGTAGCAACCGAGCGTTCACATTGGCCACCAGCAAACCGTGCAACCCCTTGAAACTCCTGTGACCCGCGCACCTGACACCTTGCGTCAGGGGTTGGCGAGAAAAGTGCACAGCCCCAACCGCGTCATCGCTGTCATGCCTGCCCCCCTCCCCCTGGAGTCGTCCATGCTGGTCCAGCCCCTTCGTTCCACGGACTTCCGCCGCTCCCCGTCGGCGCTCCCGTCCGCCGAACCGAAGGTCGCGGTCATGCTGAACGCGAACGCCCGCAAGGTGGACGCCCGGGTGGTCAAGCTGCTGTCGCACGTGGTGCCGGAGGAGGACCTCTTCCTGTCGCGCTCGCCGCTGGACGCGCGCCGCATCGCGCAGACGGTGCTGGAGCGGGGCTACCCCACGGTGTTCACCGGCGGCGGCGACGGCACCTTCATGGGCTTCGTCAATGAGGTGCTGCAGCAGGTGGGTCCGCGCGGGAAGTTCGCCGGGCAGGCCGCGCCGCGCTTCGGCATCCTCAAGCTGGGCACGGGCAACGGCATCGCGGCGTTCGTCAACGCCTCCAGCACCCGGGGCGACGGCATCCTCAATGACGTGGTGCGGGCGCGCGCGGCGGAGTTCCCCAGCGTGCGCACCATGGACCTGGTGCAGGTGGACGGCCAGCGCGCGCCCTTCGCGGGGCTGGGCGTGGATGGCAAGGTGCTCAACGACTACATCGCCGTGAAGGAGACCCTGGGCAAGGGCATGTTCAAGCGGGTCATGTCCGGCGGTGGCGGCTACTTCTCCGCGGTGGCCTTCAAGACGGTGCCGCACTACCTCACCAGCTCCGTGCTGGTGGAGTGCGAAGTCGTCAACGGCGCGTCGGAGGCGTACCGCCTGGGCGCGGAAGGCCACGAGGTGGGCGGCCCCATCGCGCCGGGCGCCGTGCTCTTCCGGGGCAAGCTGATGATGGCCGCCGCGGGCACCATGCCCTTCTACGGCTACGGCTTCCGCATGTTCCCCTACGCCAATGACCGCCGGGGCTTCATGCAACTGCGCCTGGGCCAGGTGTCGCCCACGCAGGTGCTGGCCAACCTGCCCCGCCTCTGGAACGGCCGCTGGGCCCCGGAAGGCCTGCACGACTTCCACGCGAAGGACGTCACCATCCGCTTCGCGCGCCCCATGCCCTTCCAGGTCGGCGGCGACGCGGCCGGCTACCGCGAGCAGCTCACGCTGTCGGTGGCCTCGGAATCCATCGAGCTGCTCGACTTCAACGGCGTGCAGTAGCTCGAAGAGGGGGGCCCGTCGTCACGGGCCCTTCCGGTGGGGGCGGTGATGCCCCCGACAACAAGCGGCGTTCAGCCCCGGTCGCGCGACGCGGGGGGCTTCTCACCCGGTTCCTTGCGCCGTCCCACCGCGAACGCGTAGCTGACGCCCGGTCGCTGGTTGTGCTCCTGGTGCAGGGCCAGCTCCTCGCGGAAGGCCGCGCTCTCCGGTGCGGCGCCCTGGGGCAGGTGCGCTTCCATGTCCCGGTAGAGCGCGTCCAGCTCCGTGTCGTGCAGCGACTCCACGGATTCCGGCTCGTAGCCGGCGCCTTCCAGCGCCTGGAGCAGTTCGCGCGGCAGGAGCAGCGGCGCGCCCAGGCGCTTCTCCCAGAAGTCCAGCACCGGCTTGGGCGTGAAGCGGCCCACGCGCGCCGGGAAGGTGAAGCCCACGCGACCGCGCTTGCCCAGGAGCGCGCGGAACACGCGCAGCGACACGTCCAGCGGGTACTGCACGCGCCCCGGCACGAGGATGCCGTGGAAGGGTCCGTCCAGCATGCCCAGCGCATCCGGGGCCACGCGGCGCACCTCGATGCGATCCGACAGGCCCTGGGAACGCACGCGCTCGCGCACGGGGGACACCAGGGCTTCGTCGGTGTCCACGGCCACCACGGAGCACCGCAGCTCCTCGGCCAGCAGCACGGCGGCGCCGCCCTCGGGCCCACAGCCGAGCACGAGCACGCGCGAGCCTGGGTCGAGCTGGGCCACCTTGGCGAAGCGGCGCGTGGCGTCGTCGGAGCCGAACGCGCGCTGCGCACCCGGCGGGTGGTACAGCGGGAATGGCTCGGCGGGACTCATGCCACCCTCATATACGCAGCCCGGCCGGACTTCCAGCCACCGCACGCCCCGTTCCCCACCCTGGGATGGACCCCGCGCGGCGCCTGCCTCACAGGTAGTAGACGATGCGGGGATCCTCGTGCAGCGCTTCGTAGATGGCGCGGCGCTGCTCCTCGGACAGCAGGAACACCGCCACGCTCAGGGAGATGTAGTTGCCCTTCTTGCTGGGCTGCTCCCGGATGGAGTCCGGGGACACCTCCGTCCCCATCTTCCGTTTGAAGAGCTGGCGCACGTGCTCGGCGAAGCTGAGCGTGTCGTCGCTCGTCACCTTGCCCATCACCTTGAACTCGTAGGTGGTGGGGTACTCGATGAGGGGCTTCTTCTCCTCACCGGGGGCCGCGGGCTTGTCGGAGCCGTCCTGGGTCATGACATCTCTCGGAATGGGGACTTCGGGTGCCTCACAGCAGGTTGGCCGACAGCTCGGCCAGCATGCTGCGCTCGCCCTTGGCCATGGTGATGTGGCCGGCGATCTTCTCGTTCTTGAAGCGGTTGACCACGTGCACGAGCCCGTTGTTGGTCGAATCCACGTACGGGTTGTCGATCTGGAACGGGTCGCCGGTGAGGATGATCTTCGTGTTGTCGCCCACGCGGGTGAGGATGGTCTTCACCTCGTGGGGCGTGAGGTTCTGCGCCTCGTCCACGATGATGAACTGGTTGGGGATGCTGCGTCCACGGATGTACGTGAGCGGTTCGATCTCCATCAGCCCCAGGTCCATCAGCTCGTGGTGGCCGCGCCCGGCCTTCTTGTCCGCGCGGCTCAGGTTCATCAGGAACTCCACGTTGTCGAAGATGGGCTGCATCCAGGGATTGAGCTTCTCCTCGACGCTGCCCGGCAGGTAGCCGATGTCACGGCCCAGGGGGAAGATGGGCCGGCTGACGAGCAGCTTGTGGTACAGCCCCTCCTCCGTCACCTTCTGCAGGCCCGCGGCGATGGCGAGCAGCGTCTTGCCCGTGCCCGCCTTGCCCACGATGGTCACGAGCTTGATCTCGTCGTTGAGCAAGAGGTCCAGGCAGAACGCCTGCTCCATGTTGCGCGGACGGATGCCCCAGGTGCCTTCCTTGCTCTGGCGCGCGAGCGGCACGAGCCGCGCCTTGGTCGCGTTGAAGCGCGCCATCGCCGTATGGGACGGGTTGAGTTCGTCCTTGAGCAGCACCAGTTGGTTGGGGAAGAGCCGATCCTGCTGCGGGATCTCCACCTCGCCGCCGGGCTTGTAGAGCTGATCCACCAGCTCCCGGGGTGCGAGCAGTTCGGTGAAGCCGGTGTAGAGGTCGGTGATCTCCACGCGCTCGGTGTCGAAGTCCTGGGCGGACAGGCCCAGGGCGTCGGCGCGGATGCGCAGGTTGGTGTCCTTGGTGATGAAGACGGCCTGCGTCTCCGGCTCCTTCTCCATCAGGTCCAGGGCCACCGCGAGGATGCGGTTGTCCACCAGGTTGCTGTCCACCATGGACGACGGCAGCGCGCGGTCGGTGAAGCTCACGCGCAGCATCCCGCCGTGCGGCAGCGGGACGCCCTCCTTCAGGGAGCCTTCAGCGCGGAAGGAATCCAGGTAGCGCGCCACCAGTCGCGCATTGCGTCCCAGTTCGGAAAGGTCGCGCTTGAAGTTGTCGACCTCTTCGATGACGTAGATGGGGATGATGACGTTGTTGTCCTTGAACCCGTAGATGCTGCGGGGGTCATGGAGGAGGACGTTCGTGTCGAGGATGAAGTTCTTTCGCATCGAGGGCTTCGCGACCTGACTTGGTTCGGGTGCGATTGCGGACGGCGAGCGACGGACGAGGACGACTGCTGAACCCAATATACGCACCGAACGAGGGGGCACCACCGGCATTCCCGTCCCGGACGACGAAGGGACGTCCAAAAGAGCACGGCCACCGTCCACGTCGCGCCCGGGCGCTACCGTCCCAGGGCCGTCCTCAGACTCCCGCGATGGACCGCAGGGGAATTGACGCGCGGTCCCAGCCCTCATCCAGGGGCGATGCGGGGGACAGCGGATCATACCCGAGCAGCTCCACCACCCTTTCGGGCGGGGGGCCGGGGGGCATCCGGCCCCAGGGGAAGCGCGCCTGCAGGGCTTCTTCGTCCAGGGTCAAGGGCTGCTTCGCGTGGAAGCGCTGCGCTTCGTGCCAGCCGCGCGTATCCAGGCGCCGGGACAGGCGCCGGGACAGGGGGCTGATCATCGCGGAGGGCGCGAAGAGGGCGGGCTGTCCCTGCTCGTCCCGCATGCAGCCCAGCTCCACGGCCCAGGCCAGCAGCCAGCGCGGCCAGCCCCGTCCGGCGCGGCGAAGGGCGCTGAAGCGGCCCTGGGCGGCGCCGTCCACGAAGGCGTAGCGCGGTTCGTAGACGCACGCCGCCGCGAACGTCGCGGGCATCAGCGCCACGGCCTCCGCGCCGATGCGGCGGGCCATCAGGTGCAGCAGTTCCAGGATGTCGTTCGACAGGGACAGCCCGGGGTGGAGCTGCCCGGGAAGCGGCGGACGGTTCCAGTCGAAGGGGCGTCCCGGGTGCTGCAGCAAGAGGCTGTCCACGTAGAGCAGCGGGGCCTCCGCGGCCGCGTGGGTGAAGCCCACCTCCGCGCCCAGGGCCCGGCGCAGGGACAGGTCCGCGACGGGCGTGTGGTAGCGGCGGCTCCAGAAGGTGAGGCGCGGCTGGAACGGCTCCTGGCAGGACAGGCGCAGCTCGAAGGGGCCCACGCGCTCCTCCAGTCGCTGGGTGAAGCCGTAGGCGGCCAGGGCGCGCTCCAGGCCCTCGCGGCTGTAGGTCTCGAACGCCAGGGCCACGCGGTCGCCGCTGGACTCCAGACCCAGGTCGTCCAGGGACAGGGACTCGCCTTCGGAGGACGACAGGTCCAGGCCGCTCAGGCGCGGGTAGGTGCGGCGCAACCGGGGACTGATCTGCGGCGTCCGGGAGGGCATGGGAGCGTCCTAGTCGTAACGAATGTCCACCAGGGTGAGTTCAATCTCCCCCCGGGGGCGCCGCACCTCGACGGTGTCACCCGGGGATTTGCGCAGGAGCGCGCGGCCCATGGGTGACTCGACGCTGATGCGGCCACCGGTGGCGTCGATCTCATCCGAGCCGACAATCTGATACGTGAGCTTCGTTCCGCCCTCGTCCTCCAGGGTCACGGTGGCCCCGAAGTAGACTTTCGTGCGATCCCCCTGTTCCGAAGGGGTGACGATGGTGGCCGTGTCCAGGCGCTTCGAGAGGAAGCGGATGCGCCGGTCGATCTCCCGCAGGCGCTTCTTGCCGTAGATGTATTCGGCGTTTTCTGAACGGTCACCCTGGGCGGCGGCGGCGGAGACCTCGGCGGTGACCTTGGGGCGCGCCTCGTTGAGGAGCTGGAGCAGCTCCTTGTGCATGCGCTCGGCCCCTGCCCGGGTGAGGTAGCGGCGCAGCGGTGCCTGCTCCCCCTCCTCTTCGTCCTCGGGGGCTTCGGGCGGATCGGGAACTTCCTGGGCCATGCTCCTGTGTATAGCCCCGGACGCTGACAGACGGAGGCCGCCGGCCGGGCGGATGTTCACCCGGAGGTGGGAAGCGGCTGTCAGGTCGCGGGGGCTGCGATCGCCAGTGGAAGTCCTGGGGCGCTGCTGGTAGGAAGCGCCTCGCGACAGCCGAGCAGTGGGGGCGGCGAAAAAAAGAATAGCGAGTCGCTAGCTCAGCTGGTAGAGCACCGGCCTTTTAAGCCGAGGGTCGGGGGTTCGAGCCCCCCGCGACTCAAAGCAGTCGAAGTGCAGTGCAGACGTCCCCGTCGTCTAGAGGCCCAGGACACTGGCCTTTCAAGCCGGCGACACGGGTTCGAATCCCGTCGGGGACACTGGAACAGCCCCGTAAGTACCCGGAAACAGAGGGTACTTACGGGGCTGAACCGTTCGTAGGGGTTCGCTGGCGTCCGCTCGATTACGTACGGACTACGTACGGAAATGGCCTTCAGAAATTGCCCCTCCCCTCCCCTCCCCGTCTAAGTAGGTGAGCAAGAGTCCCCGACATGATGTCGCGGCCCTCGCGCCTTAGTCGCCCCATCAGTGGCTGAGGAATGCGCCCCCTACAGCGTCTTCACCGGGCAAGAGCTGCGCGGGTTCTGGGCAAGCCACCGGTACCCGACCCAGATCCGGTTCACCTACAACGCGGCGCTCAAGACGCGACTGACCCGCGCCGACCTCATTGAGCACAACGTGTGAGCACAACGTGTTCGACGCGGGCATCGCGCGCGCGTTCTTCGACAGCTACCTCGACGGCCGCGAGCACGCGATGGCGATCGCGGTCAAAAACCCCAAGCGGTACGCCAAGCCGAAGAACCTCGAGGACGTCTCGGGCTCGACGACGCCGCCCCAGTCGTTCCAGTACCTTGCCGCCAAAGCCGAGGTCTGACGGTACCCACGGGGCGCTGGCCCCAAACCGCTCCTGTCCGACTCTCTCCCGCTCTTCTCGATGCCCCCCTCCGTGGAATACCGTCGCATGGGCACTCGTGTGCCCATGGAACAACTTGAGATGACGGAGCCCTGGTCCTCGGTCGACGAAGTCGCGAAACACTTGGGAGTGGCGCAGGACTCGATCTACCGCTGGATCGAGGCCCGAGATCTGCCAGCTCACAAGAGCGGCCGCCTCTGGAGGTTCAAGCTCTCCGAAGTCGACGAGTGGGTCCGCGATGGGGGCGCGGAGGGCGGCGAGAAGCCCGCCACCAAAAAGCCCCCGAAGGCCAAGAGGGGGCTCTCGTGAGTGGCAAGAGCATGGACGTCTTTTTGCTGCGCGACTCGATCGTCGGCGAGTACCGGAAGTTCGCGACCTCGTTCACGACCATCCACGCGGAGGACATCCGCGCGCAGGTCGAGGCCATCTACTCGGAGGGGCGCTTCTGGCCGGACCCGCTCCTACAGATCAACCCGAACTACAAGCACGGGCTGAATCTCGAGACGCTCATTGCGAACGGCGCTCTCGACCCACACACTGCCGACATCTTCCGTGCCGACGGAGCGCCGCTCTCCCTCTACAAGCACCAAGAGCAGGCCGTCGTCCTCGCCTCGCAGGGCGAGAGCTACGTCGTCACGACGGGCACGGGCTCGGGCAAGTCGCTCTGCTTCTTCATCCCGATCGTGAGCGCCGTGCTCGCCGAGAAGCGCGCGAGCGCCGCTCGCCGCACGCGGGCGATCATCATCTACCCGATGAACGCGCTGGCCAACAGCCAGCTCGAGGAGCTCGACAAGTTTGTCGCGAACGTCCAGGGCGAGAAGCCCATCACCTTCGAGCGATACACAGGCCAGGAGGACAGCGAGAAGAGACGAAGCATCGCCGACAACCCGCCCGACATCCTGCTGACCAACTTCATGATGCTCGAGCTGCTGATGACCCGGCAGGACGAGCTCGATCGCAAGGTGATCGGCAACTGCCAGGGACTGCGCTTCTTGGTGCTCGACGAGCTGCACACGTACCGAGGCCGCCAGGGTGCCGACGTCGCGCTGCTCGTGCGCCGCGTCCGCGAGCGCCTGTCCCCCGAGAAGCTCCAGTGCATCGGCACGTCGGCAACGATGGCCAGCGAGGGCACCGCGCGGAACAAGCAGGAGGTCGTCGCCAATGTCGCGTCCAAGCTGTTCTCGGCGGCGGTCGATCCGAGCCACGTCATCATCGAGGAGCTCGAACGCGTCACCGACAAGTCGAAGCGCGCCGAGTCGGTAAGAAGCGCGCTCGGCCCGGCCATCGACACCGGCATCCCGTCGAACATAACCAACGACGCGCTCCGCAACCATCCGCTCGCCATCTGGACCGAGACGCGCCTTGGCATCACGACGACGGACGCGAACCCTGCGTGGCACCGTGCTCGCCCGCGAACGCTCGATGAGGCCGCGCGCGAACTTGCCACCGAGGCAGGGCGTGACGAACAGGCGTGCAAGGACGCGCTCCGCACGTTGCTCCTTGTGTCGAGCCTCCCCGAGGCAGACCGCACGGGCAACGAGTCGGCGTCCCATCGGAGCTTCTTCGCCTTCAAGCTGCACCAGTTCATCTCGGGCGCCGGCCATGCCTTCGCGACCTTCGAGCCTCCGGGCGAACGGATCGTCACGGTGGAGGGGCAGCAGTACCTGCCCGGCGATCCCGACAAGCGGCTCTACCCGGTACACTTCTGCCGCGAGTGTGGGCACGAGTACCACCCGGTCCGCTTCGTCTCGGAGGACGGCGAGCGGAAGTTCCTCGCGCGCGACATCGACGACGCCGCCCCGGCGAAGTCGGACGACGACGAGCCAGAGGAAGAGGACGAGTCGCCCGATCGCGAGGTCTTCGGTTTCATCACGCTGCACGCGCGCGACACCGAGTTCACGTTCGACGACCGCGACGAGGACTACCCCGAGACCTGGCTCGACTTCGACGCCGCCGGCAACCCGCGCATCAAGAACCACTACCGCAGCGCGCGCGCGCGCGAGGTCATCGTTGCCCCGAACGGCAAGGTGGGCTCCGGCGCGAAGGCATGGTTTATCCCTGGCCGCTTCCGGTTCTGCCTTCGCTGTGGGGCGACGCACAGCACCTCGGCCCGCGATCGCACGCGCCTCGCGTCGCTCTCGGCTGAAGGCCGAAGCTCGGCGACCACGGTGCTCGTCTCGAGCGCGCTCCGGTGGATGCACGGGAAGGACTCGGGTCTCCCGACGCACACGAGGAAGCTGCTCGGCTTCACCGACAACCGCCAGGACGCCGCGCTCCAGTCGGGCCACTTCAACGACTTCCTGTTCGTGAGCCTTATCCGCGCCGCCTTTCTTGGCGCGCTTGACATGGCGGGCGACAAGGGGCTGCGCAGCGACGAGCTCGGCGCCGCCCAGCAGCGAGCGCTCGGCTTCGACCGCCCCGCGCCGGAGCTGCGCAGCGAGTGGCTCCTCGAGCCGTCGCTCAAGGGCTTCAACCTGCAGGAGGCCGAGAGCGCGCTCCGGCAGGTGCTCTCGTACCGCGTGTGGTTCGATCAACGCCGCGGCTGGCGGTACACGAACCCGAACCTCGAGCAGCTCGGGCTGGTCGACGTCGAGTACCTCGGCATCGACGACTTGGCCTCGGACGAGGAGCTGTTCGCGGCCGCGCCCGACCTCCTGCGGCTCGCGTCGCCCGCCGTGCGCAAAGCGGTCTACATGGAGGTCTTCGATCATCTGCGGAAGTGGATGGCGATCCGCAGCCAGGTGCTCGACCCGACGGTCATTGAGCAGATGCTGCAGAAGTCCCACAGCCGCCTCCGTGCGCCCTGGGGCTTCGGCAACGACGAGAAGCCGCGCAAGGCACGCTGGCTGCTCATCTCGCCGCCGCCACGCAAGGACACCAGCCTGCGAGACGAGGACCTCGTCGTTCGCGGCGGCTCGCGCAGCTCGCTCGGAAAGCTCCTGAAGTCGTCGCGTGGCACACGAACGTCGAAGGAGCCCGATGGGCGCACGCTCTGGTCGGAGCCTTCGGCAGTGCGCGCGCTCAAGTCCAGGCACTTCGACGCACTCATTGAGGCACTGCTCAAGGCCGCCGTCACCCACGGGCTCGTGTCCGAGGAGGTCACGCCGTTCGGCGACCAGACCGGCTTCCGCCTGAACGACGCCTGCGTGCTCTTCAAGCGCGGCACGCCCGTCATCGACCCGAACCACCCGAACGAAGACGCGTTCTTCCGCGACTTCTACGCCAACCTCGCGGCCACGCTGCGCAAGCCCGTCCACCCGCTCTTCGGATTCGAGGCGCGTGAGCACACCGCACAGGTCGACGGCGAGAAGCGCGCGGTGCGCGAGAAGCGCTTCCGCTTCGGTGCGAAGGAGCGCGAAGAGCTCGGCTCCGACGAGAAGCACCTCCGCGAGATCGGCGAGGCCAACCGCTTCCTGCCCGTTCTCTTCTGCTCGCCGACGATGGAACTCGGCGTCGACATCTCGGCGCTGAACGCCGTGTACCTGCGCAACGTCCCGCCGACGCCCGCGAACTACGCGCAGCGCAGCGGTCGCGCGGGCCGCAGCGGACAGGCCGCGCTGGTGCTGACGTACAGCTCCTCGCAGAGCCCGCACGATCAGTATTTCTTCCGCGACCCCAAGGCGATGGTGCATGGCGAGGTTCGCCCGCCGCTCCTCGACCTCGCGAACCGCGACCTTGTCGAGAGCCACCTCTCGGCGGTCTGGCTCGCCTGCACGGAGCTGCCGCTCGAACCGTCGATTGCCAAGCTGCTCGTGCTCTCGGAGACGGGGCGCCCGCTCAAGCAGGAAGTGAAGGAGCCGATGGCGCTCCCGAAGGTGGCCGACGAAGCCCGCCGTCGCATCCAGCGTGTCCTCAATCTGCTCGAGGAAGACCTCTCGCCCGCGCTCGCGCCTTGGTACCCGGGCCGCGACGTCTTCGCCGACGAGGTTGTGGAGCGCGCGCTCAGGCGCTTCGAACAGGCCTTTAACCGCTGGCGTGACCTCTTCGCCGCCGCCGAGCAGCAGCGCGACGCCGCGCGCCGCACGATGGACGACTACTCCGCGCCGCAGAACGAGAAGCGCGCCGCGCAGAGCCGCCACGCGCAGGCCATCGACCAGCTCAACCTGCTGCAGTCGGACACGCGAAACTCGAACAGTCCGTCGAGCGACTTCAATACGTACCGCTACCTCGCGACCGAGGGCTTTCTGCCGGGCTACAACTTCCCGCGCCTCCCGCTGATGGCGTACATCCCGGCGACCAACGACGGGCGCGGGCGGCAGACGTACTTGCAGCGGCCTCGCTTCCTCGCGCTCTCGGAGTTCGGGCCGAGGAGTCTCGTCTACCACGAGGGACGCGCGTACCGCGTCGTGCGGGCGATGCTGTCGCTCAACCATCAGGCGAGCGCCACGACGGACGTGCGTCTCCCGACGAAGACGGTCCGCATCTGCAAGGCGTGCGGTGCGGGCCACTGGACCGACGAAACGTCGATGTGCCACGCGTGCAGCGCGTCGCTCGGCGACGCGGAGATCGTCAACCACACGTACCGCATCGAGAACGTATCGACGCAGCCTGCCGAGCGCATCACTGCGAACGACGAGGAGCGCCAGCGCCAAGGCTTCGAGCTGCAGACCACGTTCGAGTGGGCCACGCGCGACCACGCGCTCGACGTGCGTCGGGGCGTCGCCCTCGACGACGACGGCGAACTCGCTCGGCTCGCGTACGGACCGGGCGCCACCATCACGCGCCTGAACAAGGGCCTGCGCCGCCGAAAGAAGCGCACGCAACTCGGGTTCATGATGGACCCGGTTTCGGGATACTGGGCGAAGAACGAGGACGAAGGCGACGAGGCCTCCAATCCGACCGCGTCACCCCGGCAGTGGATCGTCCCGAGCGTACAGGACCGCAAGAACGCGCTGCTCCTTCAGCCGAGTGACGCTGAGGTCTCGCAGACCACCTTGACCACCCTGCAGCACGCGCTGCTGCGTGGCATCGAAGCTGTGTTCCAGCTCGAGGAAGGCGAAATCCTCGCCGAGCCGATGCCCCAGCGCGACGCGCGCACAGGCTTCCTGTTCTACGAAGCGACCGAAGGCGGCGCCGGTGTCCTCACACGGTTGGTCGCCGAGCCCGAGCGCCTTGCCGAGGTGGCGAAGTGCGCGCTCGAGATCATGCACTTCGACCTGTCGAACGGCCTGCCGACCGTCGCGACGACGCTGGTCGACCAGCCCGGCACCGCATGTGTCGCGGCCTGTTACCGCTGCGTGATGTCGTACTTCAACCAGCCGGACCATGAGCAACTCGATCGCCGCGACGAGGACGCCCGCGCGCTCTTGCTGCGCCTCGCACGCGGCAGGCTCAAGGGCCTCGAAGCGCCGGTCACGCGGCGGCCCACGGAGCCGCCTCCCATCTCTGCCAGCGGCGATCTCGCGTCCGCGTGGTGCACCTACGCATGTGGACGCGAGCTTCCTTCACCTGACTCGGAGCCCCTCGTGATTGATGGACAGGCCGTCGCGCTCGTGTGGCGAGGCCACTACGTCGCCGCGCTCTTCGCGGAGAGCAGCGATCTTGCAAGCAAGCTGGAGAATAAGGGCTTCGAAGTCGTGGTCCTGGGCGAGAGCGAAGCGGTGTGGGCCGGTCCTACCTCGACCCTTGCGAAGCTCCTCGGGAGGCCGGCGTGAGCACGACGGCGACGACCTCGACACCGCACGCATCCCACGCCGCAGCACTATGGAGCCCCGGCAGCCTCGTTCGCGCGCGCGGCCGAGAGTGGATCGTACTCTCGGGCAGCGACGCCGAGGTGCTTCGGGTGCGCCCGGTGTCGGGCTCCGAAGAGGACCAGACGTACATCCACATGGCGCTCGAGGCCGTGCCGGTCGCCGACGCCTCGTTTCCGAAACCCGAGCCCACACAGAAGGCCGGCCACGACGCGGCGCTGCTCCTGCGCGACGCCCTCGTGCTGTCGCTTCGACGTGGCGCGGGGCCGTTCCGCAGCTTCGGCCAGATCGCCATCGAGCCGCGTGCCTACCAGCTAGTGCCACTGCTCATGGCGCTGAAGCTCGATCCGGTCCGGTTGCTCATCGCCGACGACGTCGGCATCGGCAAGACCATCGAGGCCGCGCTCATCGCGCGCGAGCTGCTCGACCGCGGCGACGTCGAGCGCTTCGCGGTGCTCTGCCCGCCGCACCTCGTGGACCAGTGGGTGACCGAGCTTGAGGGGCGTTTCCACCTCCGGCCCGTCGCAGTCACAGCGGCGAGTGCCGCCCGCCTCGAGCGCAACCTCCCGCCGAGCGAGAGCATCTTCACGACGCACGCGCATACGGTCGTCAGCCTCGACTACATCAAGAGCGAGCGTCGTCGCGCAGAGTTCCTTCGCGCATGCCCCGAGTTGGTCATCGTCGACGAGGCGCATACCTGTGCGTCGACCGGCCAGGGGCGCCATCAGCGCTACGAGCTGCTGAAGGGGCTCGTCAGCGAGAAGACGCGCCACCTGGTGATGCTCACGGCGACGCCGCATAGCGGTGACGAGGACGCCTACTTCCGACTCCTCGGGCTCTTGCACACTGACTTCGCGGCGCTCGCGAACACGGCGGGCGACGAGCACAAGAAGCTTCGCGACCGCCTCGCCGCGCACTTCGTCCAGCGCCGTCGCCCCGACATCGCCGAATGGAAGGAAGGCAACATCTTCCCGCGCCGCGAGACGAAGGAGCTGACCTACAAGCTCACGGGCACGTGGGAGCGCTTCTTCGACGCCGTGCTCGACTACTGTGCGTCCGTCGTCGCAGCGGCCGGTGAGGACACGAAGAAGCAGCGCCTCAACTTCTGGGGCACGCTGGCCCTCATGCGCTGCGTGGCGTCGAGCCCTGCGGCCGCAGTGCAGGCCCTCCGCACGCGCGCGGGCCTCGAAGAGGAGATCGCCGAGGACGACGTCGAAGCGCGCGTGTTCGACGGTGCCGCCGACGCGCTACCGGACGACGACGTCGAGCCGCCCGCAGCGTTCGACGACAAGGCACTCGCCGCGCTCATCTCCCAGGCCGAGGAGCTCGCGGGACAGGCAGGAGATCCGAAGCTCAAGCTCCTCACCGACCACGTCGCCGAGCTGGTGAAGGAGGGCTTCAACCCCGTCATCTTCTGCCGCTACATCGCGACGGCCCACTACCTCGGGCAACACCTCGGCTCGAAGATCAAGAGCGTCACCGTCGACGTCGTCACTGGCGAGCTGACCTCCGACGAGCGCAAGGAGAAGGTGGAGCTGCTCGGCGACGCGGAGCAGCGCATCCTCATCGCCACCGACTGCCTCTCCGAGGGCGTGAACCTCCAGGACCACTTCGACGCCGTCATTCACTACGACCTCTCGTGGAACCCCACGCGTCATGAGCAGCGCGAAGGGCGCGTCGACCGGTTTGGGCAGAAGAGCGGCGTGGTGCGCGCCACGTTGCTCTACGGCGCGAACAACCCCGTCGACGGCGCGGTGTTCGAGGTCATCCTCAAGAAGGCCGATAAGATCCGTGAGGAGCTCGGCGTGCTGGTGCCGCTGCCCGACGATAGGCACACGCTCAGCCAGGCGCTGATGAAGGCCGTCTTGCTCCGCAACCGCGAGCGCGACAGCAAGCGCCAGCAGGCCTTCTCGTTCGTCGAGATGGAGGAGGCCAAGGCCATCGAGTCGCGCTGGCTCGACGCCGCTGAGAAGGCGAAGAAGAATCGCACCGTCTTCGCGCAGCGACGCCTGAAGCCCGAAGACGTGCTCCCTGAGTGGAAGAAGTCCCTCGCCGCGCTCGGCGGCAAGGAGGACGTCCAGCGATTCACGGGGCGCGCCCTGGCACGTCTGGGCGGAGCACTTGAGCCCGTGGGCAGCTCGGGGCGCAGAGGCTTCAAGACGCCGCTCACCGCGCTTCCTGAGGACGTGCGCGAGCGCCTCGAGGTGGAGGGGCTTGAAGGCTCGCTCCTCATCGACTTCGAGTACCCGCCCGCGCCGCGCTGCCGTCCGGTGCAGCGCAGCCATCCGCTCGTCTCGGTGCTCGCCGAGACGCTGCTCGAACGCACTCTCGGGAACAGCGCCATCGCCGACGTGAACGACCCGGGCGTGCTCGGGCGTGTCGGATGCTGGGTGGCCGACGGCATCACGGCGCGTACGCTGGTGGCGCTGGTGCGGCTTCGCCACCAGCTCACGTCGCAGCGCGCACAGCAGGCGACAACGCTCCTCGTCGAGGAGGCGACCGCCATCGCGTGGACGGGTGGCCCGAGCCCCCTCGAAGGGCCGGACGCGCTCAACTTGCTCTCGCCCATTCCGATCTCCGACCCGCCGCCGCACGTGCGCGAGCGCGCCGTCACCCAGGCGCTCGGCCAGCTTGAGACGCGCCTGCCGGAACTGGATGCGTTCGCCGAGAGGCGCGCGCAGGCGCTCCTCGCCGACCATCGTCGTGTGCGCGAAGCCGCCGAGGCTCTCGGCCGCTACAGCGTGAAGGCACTGCTCCCTGCGGACATCATCGGGCTCTTCGTCCTGCTGCCGAAGGTGGACTGAACATGGCAGCCAAGCGAAAGACCAAAGCCCGCGAGGCCCAGCTCGCCTTCGAAGCCCTCTCGATCGAAGGCGGACTCCTGTCGCCCGAGTGGCTGTCGAAGGTCGCCCAGCTTCAGGCGGGCACACAGGCCGAAGCCGACTACCGCATCCACAAGGGGCTGAACCTCCGCGACGAGATCGGTCGCTACTGGCGCATAGCACAGGCGCACTGGGCCGACTTCAAGTCGGGCCGCGAGGCGAAGGCCGACCCGAAGGCCACCGCCGAGCGCTTCGTGCTCGCGCTGCTTCGCGATGCGTTCGGCTTCACGGCACTTGCTCCGGTGGGGCCCGCCGTGCTGCAGGAGCGGACGTACCCCATCGGGTACGCCACGCTCGCCGGACGCGTGCCCGTCGTCGTCGCCCCGGCCGACAGCGGGCTCGACACGCTCTCGTCGGCGTTCGGCGACGGTGCTCGCCGGCGCAGCGCCTTCGGCCTCGCGCAGGAGTACCTGAACGCGCAAGAAGGCGCGCTCTGGGGCATCGCCAGCGACGGCGTCACGCTGCGCATCGTGCGCGACAACGCCAGCCTCACGCGCCCCGCGTGGATCGAGGCCGACCTCCAGCGCCTCTTCACCGAAGATCGCTATGCCGACTTCGCCGCGCTTTGGCTCCTTTGCCACGAAACGCGCTTCGGCCGTGAGGGCCAGCCAGTCACCGAATGCGCGCTCGAAGCCTGGCGCAGCGCTGGCCGCGAGGAAGGCACACGGGCCCGCGAGCACCTGCGGCGCGGCGTCGAGGAGGCGATCGTCGCGCTCGGCCAGGGCTTCCTTTCGCACGCCGAGAATGCGGCGCTGCGTGCTGACCTGCAGAACGGCACGCTGCCGGTGAAGGACTACTTCAACCAGCTCCTTCGGCTGGTCTACCGGCTCATCTTCCTGCTCACCGTCGAAGAGCGCGGGCTCCTTCATCCCGATGGCACAAGCGACGCGACGAAGGCGCTCTACGCGAACGGCTACGGCATCCGCCGCCTACGCGAGCGCTCAGTGAAGCGCAGCGCCCACGATCGCTTCTCCGACCTGTGGGAAGCGACCAAGGTCGTGTGCCTCGGCCTTGCTGCGGGAGAGCCGCGCCTCGGCCTCCCTGCGCTCGCGGGCATCTTCGCCGCGAACCAGTGCCCGGCGCTCGACGGAGCGAAGCTTGAGAACCGTGCGATGCTGCTGGCCGTGTTCAAGCTCGCGTGGCTCCGCGAGGAGGGCAGCCTCTCGCGTGTGAACTGGCGCGACATGGGTCCTGAGGAGCTGGGCAGTGTCTACGAAAGCCTCCTCGAACTCGTTCCGCAGATCGCCAAGGACGGGCGTCAGTTCGCCTTCGCGACCGGCGGCGAGACCAAGGGCAACGCGCGTAAGACGACGGGCAGCTACTACACACCCGACAGCCTCGTGCAGGTGCTGCTCGCCAGCGCACTGGAGCCCGTCATTGCCGACACCATTGCGAAGAATCCGGGCAACGCCGCGGAGGCACTGCTTGGGCTCTCCATCGTCGATCCCGCATGTGGCTCGGGCCACTTCCTCCTCGCGGCGGCGCGCAGGCTCGCTGCCCACGTCGCGCGCCTGCAGACGAACGGCACGCCGTCGGCTGCTGAGTACCGGCACGCCCTTCGGCAGGTCGTCGGCCGCTGCATCTTCGGTGTCGACCTGAACCCGATGGCCGTGGAGCTGTGCAAAGTCGGGCTGTGGATGGAGGCCGTCGAGCCGGGCCTTCCTCTCACGTTCTTGAACTCGCACATCCAGCAAGGCAACGCGCTCCTCGGCACGACGCCTGATCTGATGGCGAAGGGCATCCCCGACACCGCATGGGACCCGATCGAGGGCGACGACAAAAAGACCGCGAGCGCGCTGAAGAAGCGGAACAAGAAAGCCGCCGAGGGACAGCGCTCGCTCGACACGCTCTGGAGCAAGCCTGCAGACGCTGAGGCTCAGACCGTCACGCGGGCGGTCACCGAGCTCGACGCGGCGAGCGACGCGAACGTCGAAGCGCTCGCGAAGAAAGAGGAGCGGTGGGACGGCATTCTCGGGTCGCCCGAGTACCGCCACCAGAAGTTCGTGGCCGACGCCTGGTGCGCCGCTTTCGTGTGGCCGAAGCAGCCCGGTGAGCTGACCGACGCGGCGCCAACGAACGAACTATGGCGACAGCTCCGCGACGGCCAGGGTATGGCGCCTGCGCTCACGACGAAGACCATCTGCGAGCTCGCGGACCAGTACCGGTTCTTTCACTGGCACCTTCAATTCCCACAGGTCTTCGCCAAGGGTGGCTTCAACGTCGTTCTCGGCAACCCGCCGTGGGAGCGCGTGAAGCTGCAGGAGCAGGAGTTCTTCGCGTCACGCAGCGAGGAGATAGCGAAGGCGGTGAACGCGGCCGCGCGCAAGAAGCTCATCGCGAAGTTGCCCGAGGAGAACCCGCTGCTCTGGGACGAGTGGTGCGCTGCAAGCCGACGGGCCGAGGGCGAGAGCCACTCGATCCGGCAGATGGGGCGTTACCCTCTGTGCGGCAAGGGCGACGTGAACACGTACGCGATCTTCGCTGAGCACAACCGCAGTTCACTCGGCCCTCGCGGTCGTGCCGGCTACATCGTGCCGCCCGGCCTCGCGACCGACGACACGACGAAGGCGTACTTCCAAGACCTCGTCGCGAAGAATGCACTCGTAGCCCTGTACGAGTTCGAGAACGAGGAATTCCTCTTTCCGGGAATAGACCACCGCGTTCGCTTCATCGTCATCACCGTTGCGAAGGAACGTCCGGCATCCAGTCCTGGAGCAGACACCTCGTTCGCGAACCGTAGCGTCACCGCACTCAGCGACCAATCTCGACACTTCACGCTGACGCCCTCTGACTTCGAGACGCTCAACCCGAACACGCGAACCTGCCCGACGTTCAGATCGCGTCGCGACGCGGACATCAACCTCGCGATGTACCGACGCGCGGGCGTGCTCTGGCGCGAGGCCGACAAAGAGAACGGCAACCCCTGGGGACTCCGGTTCATGGCGATGCTGCACATGGCCAACGACTCGGGGCTGTTCAAGACGCGCCAGGACTTGGAGGCGGCAAAGGCGACGCTGGTCGGGAACCGATTCACCAGGGACGCCGAGACGTGGTTGCCGCTGATCGAGGCGAAGATGATCCACATCTTCGACCACCGCTTCGGAACCTACGAGGGCCAGACGGAGGCGCAGGATAACCAGGGCAAGCTGCCCGAGTTCGACGACGCAGCACACGCGGACACGGCGCGAGTCACGCTCCCGTACTACTGGGTTCCTGAATCGGAGGTAGCACAGCGTCTCGCCAGTCGATGGGATCGCGGGTGGTTGCTTGGTTGGCGCGACATCGTCCGCAGTACGGACCAGCGCACGGTGATCGCTAGCCTCCTGCCTCGTGTGGCTGTCGGACACACGACTCCGCTGATGATGCCGAGCGCGCCCCCGAAGCTGTGCGCGTGCCTATACGCGTCGCTATGCAGCTTCGTGCTGGACTATGCCGCTCGCCAGAAGATCGGCGGTACGCACCTGACGTACGGCTACTTGAAGCAACTTCCTGTTCTTGGGCCATCTGCCTATTCGGCGGCGGCTCCCTGGGACCACTCGACTACCATCAAGGACTGGGTTCTCGCTCGCGTCCTGCGGCTGACGTTCACCGCAGACGACATGGAACCGTTCGCCCGGGACGTCGAATTCATGGGGCCCCCTTTCGTATGGAACGCACAGCAACGGTTCGCGGTTCGCTGCGAACTCGACGCGGCGTTTTTCAGACTCTACGAACTGAAGCGGGCGGACATCGAGCATGTGATGGACTCGTTCCCGGTTGTTCGGAAGAACGACGAGAAAGCCAACGACGGCGTCTATCGAACGAAGGAGGCGATTCTCAGCATCTACGACGAGCTGGTGGCCGCCGAACGCTCGGGCACTCCGTACCGCACACGCCTATCGCCGCCGCCCGCCGACGAGAGCATCACGCACGGCGTTCCTGGCGGCGGGAAGATCCTCCCGTTCCGTCCCGCCGTCCGTCCGCAGCCCGCAGTTCAACCGGCCGCCATCGCGCCCGCACCGTATCGCGACATCCCTGCGTGGTCGCCCAAGCTTCTCCCAGCGGTGGCAACGAGGACCGGGCTCGCCGCCTCTGCAGGTCGCTGGGGCACCACACTGACGGGCGTCGACCTCGGCATCGCTGCGCTGGCCGCAGTGCTGCGCAACATCGGTGGTCCTGCCTCCCGCGATGAAGTCGAGCGCGCCGTCGTGCTCTCCGTCCTTCCTGGCCTCCTGCAGTCGAAGTTCGACGCGCAGACGGCCCCGAAGTGGCGACGAGCCATCGGGACCGCCAACATGAGCCTGTCGTCGATCACGGCCCTCTCGATCCCCTGGGCCGAGGTGCTTCGCCGCGCGACCGTCGAGCACCTGCTCGTGATGGACGCGGACGGCCGCTGGCGCGCCGGAGCAGACATCGACGACGCTCCCTCGGACGTGCTCGACGCTCGCGCATTGGTGGCGCTCTCGTGGCTCCAGAGCCTGAGCGGTGTCGTCGTCGACACGGATTTGGTCGCGCATCTCGAGATGCTCCGTGCCGCGTAAGCAAGACCGCAAGACGCTGGACCTTCAGTGGCCAGCGCCCGATCTCAAGCCCGGCGCGGGGCTCGCGGAGCCCCGTCTCTGGGTCCAGCGCCTGCGCCTGTGGCACGACTTCGCCGACGACGATCCTGCGCATGGGCGCAACATCGAGTTCCGGCGCGGGCTGAACATCGTGTCGTCGCCGGCGGGCCCGACTGCGGAGCAGGTTTCGACGGGCCACGCGGCAGGGAAGACCTTGCTCTGCCGCCAGATTCGGTACTGCCTTGGCGAAGACACCTACGCCGATCCCGAGGACACGGCCGCCATCCGGGCTCGATTCCCGAACGGCGGCGTCGGTGCTGAGGTTCGCCTCTGCGGCGAGGCCTGGGTGGTTCGGCGCGCATTCGCCTCACGCGCAGATGACCGAGCGCTCCGTGGCGAACGGCTCGAGGACTTGGCTGATGACGCTCATCGTGGTTCCTTCGGCGCGTTCCGCAAAGCAATCGAGGCCGTCGCGTTCACCGACGCGCACCGCGAGCTGTTGAAAGAGATCGAGGACATCGAGGTCCCGTGGCAGTACGTGCTGGCGTGGCTCACGCGTGACCAGGAGTGTCGGCTCGATGGCTTGACCCACTGGAGACACCCCGAGTCCAGCTCGCACTCGCCGGTTCGCAAGGCCGCTGCGGAAACCCGGTTGAACGTGCTCCGCATGGCCACTGGCCTCTACTCGGAGCAGTCGAACACGGCTCGCAAGCGCGCGTCCGCAGCTTCGCAGACGGCTAGCACCGCTGAGTCGGCGGCGCGCCAAGCTGATGAGCGCTTCAAAGTGCTGCGCAGGGACCTCGCGTCTGCGCTTCAGCGCGATGAGGGTGACATCTGGCCGCCACCCCCATCGTCGCCGGAGGAGGCGCTTCACGACGAGCAGGCCGCGAGGGAGGCACATATTCGAAAGCTCGAAGCGCTCGTCGACCAGCGGCTCCGCGGAACGGCCGTAGTCGAGACCACGGCGGCGCAGAAGGCGAACGAGCAGGCTCTCGAAGCTGCGCGGGCCGAACTCGCCGTAGTCGAGCAGCAGATCACCGACCTCGACGACGAGGTCAAACGCGGCAAGGCCCAGTTGGAGCTGGTCTCGACGGACAGCGCCAAGGCATGGGCGGATCTCCGGAGCGCAAAGCACCCGACGTGTCCCTACGACGACACGCCTCTCAACGTCGAGAAGGCGAAGTTCGTGTGTCCGATGCCGCGGCTGCCCGACCCCGACGCGGCGAGGAGGCTCGCGCAGGAGAGCGACACGCACCAGAAGAAGGTTGCTGATGAAGTCATCTCCATGGCGAACACGCTTGCGAAGCTGAAGGGTCAGCGCGCGGGATTGAACACGAGGATCACCAACCTCGAGCGCGCCATCGAGGCTCACCAGCTAGCCATCACGCGCGCCACCGAGGAGAGCCAAGCAGCCTGGGCGGCCAAGGGTACGCTGCGAAACTTCGTGGCATCCGTGAAGGCGCTTGAGGACACGCGCGCCGCCGAGAAGAAGGCGAAGGACGCCGAGAAGAGCATCCTCGAACACAAGAACGAGCACCTGAGCACATACTCGACCGCCGAGCTCACCAAGTGGTTCGACGTGCTCGTGAAGCAGATCGTTGCGAACGAGGCGAAGGGCGATGTCACGCTCGACGGCAAGGGCCTCCACGCGACTATCCAGTGGCGCGGACGACGGCGATCGGTTGCGCTCAACTCCCTCCGGATCGTGCTCTTCGACCTCGCCGCGCTGCTCTGCGCCGTCGAGGGCACGTCGTCGGCGCCTGCGTTCCTCCTCCACGACAGCCCTCGTGAGGGCGACCTTGATCCGTGGACCTACGCACGCCTGTTCGAGGCCGTCTTGACCCTCGGCCCCAAGGAGGAAATGGCGCCGTTCCAGTACATCGTGACGACGACGACGGAACCTCCCGGAGGCGACGTTCGCGAGCGCGTCCGAGTTGAACTCAGCGCGCGATCCGACGCGACGCGCTTCTTCCGGGTGGACCTGTGACGACAGCGCTCTCACCCATCCTTGTCTCGCGTCTCGAGAAGGCGGCCACAGACAACGGCTTCGACCAGGGGCTCGAGTCCGAGAGCGACTGGCTCGTCTTCGCGAGCACGCAGTGCCCGCTGCGCGTGTGGCTCGGCGCATTCGGCGACGCCGTCTTCCTCGCTGCGTTCTCGCAGCAGAACGTCGCCCGGGCGCTCGGCGAATACGGAACGGCGATGGCCGCGCCAATGCCGAAGGGAGCCGCTGGCGGGCGCACCGTGCCGGATGTGCCCGCGCTGCATCGCCTCCTGCGGCGCGCGATCCAGCTCTCCAAGGCCCTGCCGAACGAGCTTCTTCACACGTTCGAGAAGAAGGTCGCCGCGCTGCCGAAGACGACGGAGGCCGAGCGTCTAGTCGTCCAGCGTGTCGGACAGAACCTGTTCCGCGACGGACTCCTGGAACTCTGGGAGGGCCGGTGCGCCGTCACCAGCCTCGCGGTGCCCAAGTTGCTTCGCGCGAGCCACATCAAGCCCTGGGCCGACTGCGCGACCGACGCCGAGCGGCTCGACGTCTACAACGGCATCCTGCTGGCGCCGCACCTCGACGCTGCCTTCGACCTGGGCTTCATCACGGTGCAGGACGACGGCGCGATTGTCGTCGGCAACGCGCTCGACGCCGCTGCCCGCGCGGTCCTCGGGCTCGACCAGCCGATGCGCGCTCGCGGCCTGGCGGATGGCCATCGGGCGTACCTGCCGTGGCATCGTGACCACGTGTTCCAGAAGCGGGGCGCATAGTGGCGGCAGCACCCGACACCGTCGCGTGGGTTCGTCCTCCCGAGCCGATCCGAGGCCTCGACCACCTCGGAGTGCAGGCGCCGTGCATCGCGCTCTACGGCCAGCTCCTCCCCGGCATCACGAACGTCACCGATCGCGCTCGCTACTACTCGTTTCACCCGTGGGTGCTCTGGGCCTTCGCGCGCCAATACTCCGACCATTCCGTCGACGAGTTCCGGCGTGTCCTTCGTCGTGCCGAGTGCCTGTTCGCGCTCATCGCGATCCGTCATGCCCGCGTCGTTGGCGACCGGGACGATGGGCTTCACGGCCGCACGATGGGGCCGGGTCCGTCGTCGAGGCGTGCGTCGTGTTTCCTCGCTTCTGCCCGTGAAAGTTCACCGTCGGGTTGCCCTCGTCGTCGGGCTGCTCCTTCTTGTTCTCCTTCTCGTCCTCGCCCTTCGGACGGAACGACTTCAGAGACGCTCAGGCATTGCTGAGGCTGCCATCCACGCTGAAGTGCTCACTGCTGGTGAGCCCCGCGCTTTGCGCTTGGCTCATGACAGCCATGAAGAAGCTCCGGGCGACGTCGTGCTCCAAAAGCCGGTCCCGGTTCTGAGAGAAGGTGCTGTGGTCAAAGGAGGCACCCTCCATCCCTGCGCCCCACTGCATCCCCGTGCGCAGCACCAAGAGAATCCCATCTAGGGCCTGTCGGTCGGGCACTAGAGCGCCGATCAGGTTTCCGCCCGAGGAAAGTCGAATACTTACGAGCGCGATCGACGTGGGCTGTCGCCGCGTGATCAGGTCGCCACCTCTCGGAGGTGGCTCATGGAGCGCTGGAAGCCGACT
>NZ_RAVZ01000104.1 GCF_003611635.1 Corallococcus terminator
ACCCTCTACCCCACCCGCCCCCGGTGCTCCAGGCGCGCGGCGGAAGGGACGGGCCTGCCCCGGCCGCGGATGTCAGGCCCCGGAGCCCAGCCGGGCCCGCGCCTGGGGGCTGCCGCGCTCCAGCACCGGCTCCGGAAGACGCCTACAGGCCCAGCCGGGCCAGCAGCGCCTGGGTGCTGCCACGCTCCAGCACCAGCAGCATCCGCCCGCCCAGCTCCGTGGGGGCCGTGGCCGTGAAGTGCGCGGCCAGGACCACCACCGGGCCCGGGCCTGAGTCCACCTCGCCCAGGACGTCCGCCAGCACCGGCCGCACCGGGCCGCGCTCCAGCCGGGGCACCGTGGGCAGCAGCCTCCAGCCCGTCAGCCGTCCGATGGCGGACAGGCACGCGCTGGCGATGATGTTGGCCGCCTCCGCCAGGGCGCTCGCGCGCTCCTCGGGGGATGCGGGCTGGCCTCGCACCAACACCGACTCCAGCGCTTCTCCGTCGCGGGGCGGCAGGAGCAGCACCAGCGCGCCGCGCAGTTCGCCCGTCATGCCCAGGCGCACGGCGATGGCGGGACCGTCGTCGCCCAGGAGGGCCGGCCCTTCCTGGGTGCTGGTCAGCCTCACCTCGGGGATGGACAGGTCCACGCGACCGCCCATCATGCGGGCCAGCGCGTTGGCACCGTGGCCGCAGCCGATGTTGGCCACCTCGCGCAGGGCGTCGAGCTGCGCGTCGCTGGGCAGGGGCGGACTCACGCGGTCAGTAACCTCGGAACGTCCAGGATGAACACGGGCCGGCCATTGCCCAGGATGGTTACCCCGGACAGGCCTGGCAGCAAGTCCAGGGGTCGGGACAGGGGTTTGAGGACGACTTCCTCCTGCCCCAGGAGGCGATCCACCGCCAGCGCCACCTTGCCGGTGCCAGCGTCACCTTCCATCACCACGAAGGGCCGGAAGCCCGGCCGGGGCGTCGCGGGCACGCCCAGGAGCACCTCCAGCGGATGCACCGGCAGCAGGCCATTGCCGTGAGGCAGCAGCGCCGTCTCCCGGCTGCGGCTCAGCAACTCCGGATCCGCCTCCGTGGCGCCCACCACCTTGGCGATGGGCAGGCCGAAGACCTCCTCGCCCACCTGCACCAGGAGCAGGTGCACCACGGCCACGGTGAGCGGCAGCCGCAGGGTGAAGACGGTGCCCCGGCCGCGCTCGCTGTCGATTTCGAGCGTGCCGCCCACGCTCTCCACCACGCGCTTGACGGCATCCATGCCCACGCCGCGCCCGGAGATGTCGGTGAGCTCCTTGGCCGTGGAGACGCCGGGGAGGCACGACAGCAGGAAGGCGTCGCGGTCCGCCATGCGCGCGGCGGCCTCTTCCGTGATGAGCCCGCGCTTGAGCGCAGAGGCCTTGAGGCGCGCGGGGTCCATGCCCCGGCCGTCGTCCTCGATATCGATGATGACCCGGTCGCGCGCGCGGCGCACCGTCACCAGGACACGGCCGCGCACGGACTTCCTCGCGGCCAGGCGCTCCTCGGGGGACTCCAGGCCGTGGTCGATGCAGTTGCGCAAGAGGTGCAGGAGCGGGTCCGCCAGCTCGTCCAGGATGGCGCGGTCCAGTTCGATTTCCGCGCCGGTGATGACCAGCTCGACTTCGCGCTCCTTGCGGCGGGCCAGGTCGCGCGCGGCGCGGGGCAGCCGGTCGGTGATGAGCGACAGCGGCGTCATGCGCGCGCTCATCACCTTGTCGTGCAGGTCCTTCACCAGCGTGTGCAGCCGGTAGACGCCCTCTTCCAGCGCGGGGCGCGTGTTCTCCGGCAGCTCCTTGCCCACCTCGCGCAGACGGGCGGTGGCGAGCATCAGCTCGCCCACCGTGTCGAGGAAGTAGTCGAGCAGCTCCGTGCGCACGCGCACCGTGCGGGAGCCGGCGTCGGCGCTGGCGCGCGCGCTGTCCGACGTCGGCGGGGCGACGGCGATGATGGGCGGTTCGGGGACGGCCTGGGAGACGGAGACGACCTCCACCTCGGCCACGTTGCGCAGGGCCGTCTGGATGCCGGCCTCGCCCACGGCCGTCTCCAGGTCCACCTGGATGTAGCCGTCGGGGATGCGCCCGGCCTTGAGTTCCTCCAGCGGAGGCCGCAGGTCCACGAGCGTGCCCAGGGTGGACAGCCGCTTGTGCACGAGAAACGCGCGCACGCCCGGCACCTGGCACGAGGGAGAGATGCGCAGCCGCACGGACCAACGGGGCCCGCTGCCACGGCCATCCACGCCCACGGTGGCGGCGGCCTTGAGGCCCGCGGCCAGCGCCGACACGGGGGAGGAGGGGTCGACCTCCGGGGGCACGCGCACCAGGGACTGGCCGGTGGGCGCGCCGTAGAGGGCCTCCGGGCTGCTCAGGTCGCGCGGCGGCATCAGGCTGGCGGGAGGAAGGACCGCCAGGGCCGAGGCCCCCGCCGCACCGGAAGCGCCCGGAGCCTCCCGGTTCGCCCCGGAGTCCGTCCCCGAAGTCCCGGACGCGCCGCTCGAAGTGACCGAGCCCGGCGTCCCAGACGAACCGCCCGAAGCGGCCGAGCCCGTCGCCGTTCCGCCAGCCGAACCCGACGTCCCGGACGCACTGCCCGAAGCGCCCGCGCCCGAAGCGCCGGAGCCCGTCGCGTCTGCCGCCGCACCGCCCGAAGCACCCGAGGCCGTCGCGCCCGCCGCACCGCCCGGGCCCGACACAGAAGCCCCAGAGCCACCGCCGGCCGAGTCGCCCGCCGCACCGTCTCCCACGGCCCGCGAGGTGCCATCTCCGGAGCCCGAAGCGGCACCAGCGGACGCATCCGCGGGCTTGAGCACGGTGACCTGGGCCACCCGCGTCACCCCAGGGGCATGTCCGGTGAGCGCCCGAACGCGCACGCTCAACTGCTCCAGCAGGGGTTCCGCCTGTTCCGGCTCACGGCTGGCCGCGACGGCGCGCACCTGGGCCGTCAGCGTGTCCGCGGCATTCAGGAGCAGGTCCACCAGGTCCCGGTCGAGCAGCTTCCGGTCCCCACGCACGGCATCCACCAGGTCTTCCACCCGGTGCGCCAGCATGGCGATGGGCTCGAAGCCCATGGACGACGCCATGCCCTTCACCGAGTGGGCGTGGCGGAACATGGAGTCCACGGTGCTGGCGGTGGCCTCCCGTTCCAACTCCACGAGGTCCCGCCCGAGCGCCTCCAGGTGCTCGGTGGCCTCTGAGATGAAGAGGCCCAGGTACCGGGACATGTCCATCGTCATGACCCGGTACCTCCCATAGGCGGACGGGGCCGCGACCCGGGCGGGCGCGGCCCTGCGTCAGCTCAGGCCTCGCCCAGCACCTTCTTGACGACCGCCAGCACGTCCTCGGCCCGGAAGGGCTTGACGATGAAGTCCGAGGCGCCCGCCTCGATGGCCTCCATCACCAGACTCTCCTGCCCGAGCGCGGAGCACATGATGACCACCGCGCTGCTGTCGGCCTTGATGATTTCTCGCGTCGCTTCGATTCCGCTCTTGAACGGCATCACGATGTCCATCGTCGTGAGGTCCGGTTTCAACTCCTTGAACTTCTCCACGGCTTCCAGGCCGTTGGCCGCCTCACCGACGACCTCGAACCCTCCAGACGCAAAGATGTCCTTGATCATGTTGCGCATGAAGATGGCGTCGTCGACGACCAGCACCCGCTTAGCCATGTGAAGAACTCCGCCTCCGTTTCAGGCCTAGAGGGAGCGCACCCTATCACCGGCCGTTTCCAGGGGGCTACTCACTTGGAGGGAGTGAACAAGGCAACGACCGCCGCATCAAGTCCTTCCGGATCCAACACGGTCACTCCCAGACCGCCCAGGCGGGCAACGCCACGAACCGCGGGCATGACCTTGCCCGGGGCCGCGCTGACGCGCTCCACCGCCTCGATGCCGTCCACATCCGTTACCAGGAGGCCCAAATCGCGCCGCCCCCGGTCCAGCAGTACCACGCGGCACAGCGGTGTGGGGCCTTCTGGCAGGTGCAGGAGCTGCCGCAGCTCCACCACCGTCACCACGCGACCGCGCAGGTTCATCACTCCAGTGATGGCGGAAGGGGCCCGGGGTACGCGGGTGTAGCGCTCCGGAGGCACGACGACCTCCCGGACCGCCGACAAGGGCAGCCCGTAGCGCTCCTTCTCTACCCGGAAGATGACGTGCCGCACGGTGGAGCCCTTTTTAGCAGAGGCGGCGGACCGTCCGGAGCCCTCAGGGCCCCAGGCGGAAGCTGCGCACCACGCTCTGCAGTTCCACGGAGAGGTTGGTCAGCTCGCTCGCCAGCGACGTCATCCGCGACACCGCGGCGGTCTGCTCCTGGATGACGGCCTGGATGGCCTCCGTGGAGCTGGCGTTGTTCTTGGCCACGAGCTTGATCTCCTCGATGGCCTTCACCATCTCCTCGCTGCCCTTCATCTGCTCGCGGGTGCTGTCGGAGATGAGCGTCACCTTCTCCGCGCCCTTGCGCGCGGTGTCGGTGATGGCCCCCATGGAGCGCATGATGTCGGTGAGGTCCTCGCGGCCTTCGGCCAGCTCCGCGATGCCTTCCTTCATGGCGCTCACGACGGAGGTGGACTGGCCGGAGATGTCGCGCGCCAGGCGGGAAATCTGCTCCGCGGAGCGGCCCGCGCTCTCCGCCAGCTTGCGCACCTCGTCGGCGACCACCGCGAAGCCGCGGCCGTACTCGCCGGCGCGCGCCGCTTCGATGGTGGCGTTGAGGGCCAGGAGGTTCGTCTGCTGGGCCACCTGGGTGATGGCGTCGACGATCTTGGAGATTTCCTGCGTCTTCTCGCCGAAGGCGAACACCTGCTGGCTGGCGGATTCGATGCGGTTGAAGACCTTCTTCACCTTGTCGCCCGCGAGCTTCGCCGCCTTGGAGCCGTCCTCCGCGCTGCTGCTGGTCTCCGCGGACGTGCGGGCCGCGTCCAGGGCGCTGGCCGCCGTGCGCTGGATGCTGCCGGCCATCTCCGTGATGACCTTGGAGGCCTGGGAGACGAGCTGCGACTGGGTCTCCGCGCCGTTGGCGATCTTCTCCATCGACGAGCCCACCTCCTCGGTGGACCCGTTGACGTTCTCCGCCGAGCGCTGCAGGTCGATGGCCGTGTCCGCCACGCTCTTGGCGGTGTCCTGAATCTTGCCGACCAGCTCGCGCAGGTTCTCCTGCATGCGGGAGATGGCGCCCGTCAGCTCGTCGATTTCGTCGCGCGTGCTGTGGACTTCCGCGGCCACGGGCTTGGACAAATCACCCTGGGAGATTTCGAACGCGGAGCGGCTGAGCACCTTCACGCGGGTGACGCGCGCCAGCAGCGAGGGCAGGTACGCCGCGCCACCGAAGGTGATGAGCACGCCCACGCCCACCCGGATGACGTAGCTCCAGCGGCCCCAGGACGCGTCGAAGATGCTCTCGCTGCCCAGCAGCCACGTGCCCAGCAGCAGGCCCAGGACGATGTAGCCGGTGGTGATCTTCCGGTGCAGCGACTGCTCGCGGACGACCTTGGGACCCTCGACGGCGCGCAGCATTCGCTGCACGGGGTCGCGCCGGGGGGTGAGACCTGAGGAGGGGTCGTCGCGAAGGGGGCGGCGCACGGAGTGCTTTCAGCTGGGAGGGGCAGGAAGCAGCCCAGGGGTTTAGCCTTGCTGTCCGGTACGGGTCAATCATCCGCCAGGATCTGCCTGCTTGAACGGGCGAAGTGATCGAAACCGCCTGGCGGGGTCAGCAGGCGCCCGGAGCCATCCTTCAGGGCCCATTCGCGCTCCCGGGTGAGCACGCCAATGGCGGTCACGGCCTCGCCGGCGCGAGCGCACGCCCGCTCGAACGCCGGGGCCTTGGAAGGGGGAATGGCCAGGAGCAGCTCGTAGTCCTCGCCGCCCTTCAGGGCGCCTTCGGGGCCCAGCGCGGCGCGCACCGCGGGCGACAGGGGCAGCCGTTCCAGCTCCAACGCGACCCCCACCTTCGACGCGGCGCACAGATGACCCAGGTCCTGGGCGAGGCCGTCGGACACGTCCAGGCCGGCGGAGGCGAAGCGGGCGGCGAGGCGGCCCAGGGCCACGCGGGGTTCGGGGCGGCGCTGGCGGCGCACGGCGCTTCCCCGGCGGAGGCCCGCCTGGAGTTGCGTGAGGCCCAGGCGCGCGTCGCCCAGGGTGCCGGAAACATAGAGCCGGTCCCCGGGCCGGGCGCCCGCGCGGGTGATGGGGGGATGGGACAGCTCGCCGGTGGCGGTGAGGGTGACGGACAGCTCGCGCGCGGAGGTGAAGTTGCCGCCCACGAGCGCGATGCGGTGCGCCGTGGCGAGCGCCGCCATGCCCCGGCCGAGCGCGGACAGGTGCCGCGCGGGGAAGTCCTTCGGCAGCGCGAGCGCGCAGACGAACCAGCGGGGCGTGGCGCCCATGGCGGCCAGGTCCGACAGGTTCACCGCGAGCGCCTTGTGGCCGATGTCGCCGGGAGAAAACGTGGCGCGGGTGAAGTGCACGTCCTCCACCACGGCGTCGGTGGTGACGCACAGCGCGCCCTTCGACGGGGCGAGCACGGCGCAATCGTCCCCCGGACCGACGGGCACGCGGGCTTTGGGAAAGCAGGCGAGGAAGCGTTGGATGAGGTCGAACTCACCGGGCATGGAAGCCACAGAGCATGGCCGCTCCATGGGACGCAATGGCGACGCGCGCGGGGCGCCTTCCCACCGTGGAGCGTCCTCAAGCGAACCGGCGGGCGTGGGGGCCGCGCGCGGCGTTGACGGTGTCAGCCCCACGAGGCATAGCAACTGGAGTGTCTTCCCTGCCCGTGCCCCTGGACCTGCGACGCCGTCTCGCGACGGAAGCGCTGGGCTGCGGGCTGGTGGTGGTGGCGCTGGAGGGTTCGCACCACGTCGCGGAGCACCTGGGCGCGAGCGCCACCGAGGGACGGCTGTTCATGTCCCTGTCGTGTGGCGCGGTGCTGGCGTGCCTGCTGTGGGTGTTGCGGCCGTTGTCCGGCGCGCACCTCAACCCGGCGCTCACGTTCGCGGACGCGCTGGGGGACCGCACGCCGTGGCGCGAGGTGCCGCTGTACGTGCTGGCGCAGCTCTTCGGCAGCCTCATGGGGCGGCTCGTCGCGCACCGCATGTGCAACGAACCGCTGCTGCTCACCGCGAGCCCGCCCACGGCCGACGGGGCCCGGTTCCTCACGGAGATGGTGGCGACGTTCGGCCTGCTGGTGGTGGTGCGCGGCTGCGTGCGCACGCGTCCGTCGGCCACGCCGCTGGCCATCGCGGGGTATGTGGCCGCGACGGTGTGGTTCACGGATTCGCGCTCGCTGGCGAACCCCGCGCTGGTGCTGGCCCGCGCGGCCAGTTCGCACGTGGGCGTGATGAACCCGCTGGAGGTGGAGTCCTTCGTCGCGGCGCAGCTCCTGGGCGCGGCGCTGGCGGTGTTCCTCTTCCGCTGGCTGCTGGGAGGCGCGCCGAAGCCCGCCCCCGCGTCCGACGCGGGGATGGAGACCGTCGTCTTCGAGTGCGCGGACGCAGGGCCCGCGCACCTGGCCGCCGCGCTCTTCAACACGCTGGCCCATCCGGACCGTGCCCGCGCGGTGGTGACGCCGCCGGTCGCGAGCGGTTCGGAGCCCCCGCCGGCGGTGGAAGCCCTGATGCGAGATTCGCACCTGCGCCCCGCGCCCTTGAGGGACCGGGGAGTGCCCGCGTCGCACTACGTGCTCATCGAGGTGGCGGGACAGGCGCCGGGCATGGACGCCCGCGTGCGCGAGCGCTGGTCACTGCCCGCGCTGTCGTTGACGGACGAGGCCGGCGCGCGGGCGTTGCAGGCGGCCCTGCGTCCCCGGATCCTCCAACTGCTCACGCGGCGGGGCTGGGAGCGGCTGCACGTCGTGAGCAGCCCCACGCCCGACGGCCCGCGCGCGCTGACTTGAGGAACCGCGCGCGCATGACGGGATGCGGCGTTGACGTCGGCGCGAGGGGCGAGCATGACAGTTCGACACCGAGGAACCGCGCATGATGGAAGGTCTTCCCCCCGTCGTCTCCTGGCCGCCGCTGCAGACCCTGATGCGCCTGACGCTCGCGCTCGCGGTGGGCCTGTTCGTCGGGCTGGAGCGGGAGTGGCGCGGCAAGGAGGCGGGCCTGCGCACCTTCGGCTTCGCGGCGCTGCTGGGCGGCATGGGCGGCCTGCTGGGTCCGAACTTCGCGCTGATGAGCCTCGCGCTGCTGGGCGTGCTCCTGTGCTTCCTCAACTGGCAGTCCCTGCGCGCGAACGGGGGCGCGGAGCTGACCACGTCCGCCGCGCTGCTCGTCACGGGCTTCACCGGCGTGCTCTGCGGCCTGGGCCACACGGTGACGCCCGCGGCGGTGGCCGTGACGACGGCGGGCCTGCTCGCGTGGAAGGAGCGGCTGGCCACCTTCAGCCATAAAATCACCGCCGAGGAGCTGCGCTCGGCCATCCTGCTGGCCATCCTCGCCTTCGCCATCTACCCGGTGCTGCCCGCGCACCCGGTGGACCCGTGGGGCCTCATCGAGCCGCGCGCCGCTTGGGTGACGGTCATCCTCATCGCCGCCATTGGCTTCGTGAACTACCTCTTGTGGAAGGTGTTCGGCGCGCACGGCGTGGAGGTGACGGGCTTCCTGGGCGGGCTGGTCAACAGCACCGTCACCGTGGCGGAGCTGGCCAACCGCGTGCGCGAGTCCGCCGGGCGCCTGCTGGACGTGGCCTACCGGGGCGTGATGCTGGCCACCGCCGCGATGGCGCTGCGCAACGCCGTGCTGCTGGGCCTGCTGTCCTTCCGCGCGCTCGTGAACTCCGCCATCCCGCTGGTCCTCATCCTGCTGTCCAGCACGGGCCTGGCGCTGATGCGCTCGCGCACCGAAGCCCCACCCGGCGCCGAACCGCACGCCCTGCCCCTCAAGTCCCCCTTCTCCCTGCCGTCCGCGCTGAAGTTCGGCCTCATCTTCCTGGCGCTCCAGGTGGTGGGCACGGTGGGCCAGACGCTGCTGGGCCACTGGGGCTTCTACGCGGTGAGCGCCCTGGGAGGACTCGTGTCCAGCGCGTCCGCGGTGGCGTCCGCCGCGTCGCTGTGCGCCAACGGAACCATCTCCCCCACGACGGCCGGAGTGGGCGCCATCATCGCGTCGCTCGCCAGCGCCGCCATCAACTTCATCCTGGTGGCGCGCGTGTCCGAGCAGCGCTCGCTCACGCTGCGGCTGGGCCGCGCCCTGGGCGTCGTCATGCTGCTGGGGCTGGTGGGCGCGCTGCTCCAGACGCGCCTGCCCACACTGCTGCCCTGAAGAAGCCCGAAGGGCATGAGGCACGCGGGCCTCATGCCCCCGGGAGACGCGAACAGGACCTCAGACGCAGTAGTAGGTCGCGTCCGTCCAGCCGTACTGGCCCGTGGCGTAGCGGTACACGTACATCCAGTTGCCGTCGCGGCTGTACACCTCCACGCCCTCGTTCCGGCCAATCTGAGCGAACACGGCGCCGCCCGGGGTGTGGCGCAGGCCCACGGTGTCCGCGTTGCACACCCAGCGGTAGTACTTCGCGCGCACCTCGCGACCTTCGTCCTCCTGGTTCGCGGGCGCCTGCACCTGGGTGTCCTCACCCTGCTGCGCGTCCATGTCCTCCGGCGCACCACCACAGCCCACCATCAGGCCGGCCAGGGCAAAAGCGGCCACGCCGAACGCGCGGATCGAAGACGTCTTCATGAGCGACTCCATGTCTTGGGGTTTGAACTGCTAAAACAGTTTATGCAGGTCTAATTCAAAATCAAGGCTAAGCGCGGATAACAATCAAATCCCGGATTAAATCCAAGGCCCGCTGAAATGCGTAGCGTGCCCCCTCCCAGGCGGGAGGAGGCATGTCCTCACTGGAAGTCCGTGGGCTAGAAGCGGTCCGGCTCCGGCAGGGGCGGCGCGGCGGACAGGCCCCGGTCCTGCATCGGCGGGTGCAGGGGCAGTTGGACGATGAAGCGCGAACCGTGGCCGAACTCGCTCTCCACGCGCACGCGTCCGCCGTGGCCCTCCACCAGGCTCTTCACGATGGCCAGCCCCAGCCCCGCGCCGCCGAACTCGCGCGTGGAGCTGCCGTCCACCTGGTAGAAGCTCTGGAAGATGCGCTCGAACTCCTCGGTGCGGATGCCCACGCCGGTGTCCTCCACGCTGATGCGGTAGCCGGGCACGCCCAGCTCCTGCTGCATCGCCGCGTCCGACAGCGTCACCTTCACCCGGCCGCCCGACGGCGTGAACTTCACCGCGTTGGCCAGCAGGTTCACCACCACCTGACGAAGCTTGTCCAGGTCTCCCGCGAGCCTCGGCTGCGGCGTGTGCGGCAGCCGCACCTCCAGCTCCAGGCCCTTGCGCTGCGCCTGCGGCAGCACGCTGGAGACCGCCGTCTGGATGATGTACCCGGGGTCCACCGGCGCCATGGACAGCCGCAGGCGGCCGGCTTCAATCTGGCTCAGGTCCAGGAGCGAGGAGATCATCGAGAGGAGCGTTTCGCCCTTCTCCACGATGGTGCGCACGTACTGCAACTGCTCCGGGTTGAGCGGCCCCGCCAGCCCCTCCGCCATCATCTCCGAATAGCCGAGGATGGACGCCAGCGGCGTGCGCAGCTCGTGGCTCACCGTGCCCAGGAAGGACGACTTCAGCCGGTCCAACTCCTTGAGCCGCGCGTTCGCCTGGAGGAGCCGCGCGTTCTGCGCCTCCAGCTCGCGGTGCACCTCCAGCGTGGACTCCAGGTGCAGGTGCGTGGCCAGGTACGACTTCTGTCCGCTGGCGACGAGCGCGCCCAGCACCAGGCCGAAGTGGCCCAGCACCTGCGCGGCGGTGCGCTCCGGGACGCGGCGCACGCGCCCGAGCAGCTCGAGCGCCCGCTCCAGGTCCAGGCCCTGGATGCCGGTGAGCGTGTCCGGGAAGTCCGTCAGCTCCTCGGGCGTGAAGGGCCCCAGGATGACCCGGCCCAAGAGGTCGCCGTCCCAGCGCACGGGCATCACCACGTAGCGCAGGCCGGTGAAGCACGTGAGCGCGATGAGGCCCGACGCCTCGGAGGCGTCTCCTCCGTCCGCCACCCGCCCACCGGCCTCCGGGAGGACGGGGCCATCCTTCACCCGGCCCACCATCGCGGTGCACGCGTGGCGGCCGTCCGGGAAGGAGAAGACGTAGGCGCAGAAATCGCCGTGGCCCACCTTCACGTCCGCCAGCTTGGTGCCGCGCACGTCCAGCACCTTGATGCCCACGCGGTACAGGTCGCTGAAGCCCTTCACCACTTCGGAGAAGGACGGCAGATCCAGCAGGTCTCCCAGCGACAGGCGACGCTGGAGCGCGGATTCGCGGCGGGGTGCGCCCACCGTGTCCCAGGGGCCTCCTGCCGACGACGGACCGCTCATGGCGGACTCCCGCTCGCCCGGCCGCCGGACTGGGACACGTAGCGTCCCTCCAGGGCCGTGCCGGACAGGTCCACGTGCCGGAAGATCTGCCCCAGGAATTCGTCCTCGGTGAGCCCCACGTTGCGCGACAGGTGGGCCCGCAGCTCCAGCGAGCGCCAGGCCGCCTGCGCCACGGCGTGGAAGGTCTCCACCACGCCCTCGCCCCGCACCGCCACCGAGCCCACCACCGGCTGCGTGCCCTTGCGCTGGATGTCCTCCAGTTCGGCGTCCGTGAGGCTGTCGGGCAGGTCGCGCTTGTTGAACTGGATGACCACCGGCACCTGCTGCGGGTCCAGCTCCATCTCCCGCAGGTTCTCCTGGAGGTTGCGCCAGTAGGCGTTGTTCTCCTGGGACGCGTTGCGCCGGCTGTCCGCGATGAAGACCACCGCGTCCGTGCCCTGCAACACCACCCGCCGCGTCGCGTTGTGGATGACCTGGCCGGGGACGGTGAAGAGCTTCACCTTCACCTTGAAGCCCGCCGACGTGGAGAAGAAGACGGGCAGCAGGTCGAAGAAGAGCGTCCGGTCGTCGTGCGTGTCCACCGACAGCAGGCGACCTCGCACGTCGGGCCTCGCCCGGGCATGCAGCTTGCGCAGATTGGTCGTCTTCCCGCTGAGCCCGGGGCCGTAATAGACGATCTTGAGCGTCAGCTCTCGCTGGGCGTGGTTCAGTTGCAAGGGGGAGGACTCGGACCGAGGGGGATTCGGTACCCGCTTTTTATAATGGCCCCGCGCCTCGCGCGGAAGGCCGGTCGCATGCCGTACGGCAGAGCGGTAAGCATCCTCCCGGAATGGAGTCCGCGCGAGTGGCGTTTCGAGAGATTCCCGCTCCTCGATCCAGGAGGAGGACGTCTCCCCACACGGAAAAGAGGACACTGTGCGCGGAATGATCGCGTGCACGGGTACGGGGTGACCGGTTAGGATCGCGGACGCGACGGAGGAGCAAGGCGATGACGATGAAGCAGGTGGATCCAGGCGTCGAGGTGGCCCCCACGCCGGTGATGGACGTGGCGAACCTCCCCAATGACCTCGTGAACGGGGTCAAATTCGGTCTGGCCACCGACGAGGACCTGACCGCGGTGTCGGCCTTGCGCGCCAACTCCGAGCCCTGGAAGGGACGCGGGGAGAGCCAGGAGGACAGCCTCAAGGCGCTCACCCAGTTGAAGCCCTTCCTCCATGTGGCCCGCATCCAGAACCAGATCGTGGGCTACGTGACGGTGGAGCGCGACGGCCCGGTGCCCGGTGCGGCGTACCTGCGCAACATCGTGGTGAAGCCGGAGCTGCGGCGCCACGGCGTGGGACAGAAGCTGCTCAACAAGGCGCTGGACGTGGCGCGCGACATGTACCGCAAGACCATCGCCCTGCGCGTGGACCCCGCGAACGCGCCCGCGGTCGGCTTCTACCGCAAGGAGGGCTTCACCACGGTGGCCACGGTGGTCTCCAAGAAGTCCGGCAAGCTGCGGCTCCTGATGTCGCGCGAGCTGTAGTCTCCCGCGCATCCGACGCGGCAGGTTGTACCCGACGGGAGGGGCCCTCACACGGTCGCTCCCGTCGTGCTTTTTCAGGGGACCCCCCCGGGTATTCCGGAGCGCGGCGGTCGACTATCCTGCGGGGGTTCCACCCCGCCGGGCCTGACGCACGGCAGCGGTGGGGCCACCCCCCCCGCATGAAACCGCTCGCAGAGCTGCTGCGTCACCTGTCGCGTCCCGGAATCACCGAGCTGGCCCTGGCCAGTGGCCGTCCGCCGATGGTGCGAAACGCCACCGGCTACGAGCCCGTCGACCCCGGCGCCCTCACCACCGACGAACTCGTGAAGGCCCTCCAGGCCATGGTGGGCATGGCGCGAGCCTCCACGGTGTCGGAGACGCCCGTGCAATGGACGGTGAACGCCACCGGCCTGGGCGCGCTCAGCATCGCCGCCGTGCGCCGGGGCGAGCTGATGAACGTGCGCCTCACGAAGAGCACCGAGGGCGCGGCGCAGGCAGCCCCGGCCGCGCAGGCTCCCGCCCCGGCGGCGGCACCGGCCGCGCCCGCCCGACCCGCCGTGTCCGCGCCCGCGGAAGCGGTCGCGCGCACCGCCCAGGTGGGGGGACCGGCTCCGGCCGCCGCGCGAGTCTCCGCTCCGGTGGCGGCCCCTGCCCGGGCTCCCGCGGTCACGGCTCCGACGGAGGCCTTCGGCCGCGCCCCCAACGCCGCGCCGGCCGCCCAGGCCCCGGCGTCCGCGCCCTCCGCCACCGCGCATGGGCACGCCGCGCCGGTCGCCGCGCGCGCCATTCCCATCTCGCGTGCGACCTCCGCGCCGGGCCGCGACCTGGCCGTGCTGCTGGAGCAGGCGCGCAGCATGTTCGCCAGCGACCTGCACGTGGTGGCGGGACGGCCGCCGCTGTTCCGGCTCGCGGGGGAGCTGCAGCCGCAGGACACGCCGCTGTCGCCGGAGATGGTGGAGCGGCTGCTGCTGCCCATCATCCCGGAGCGCCTGCGGCCGGTGCTGGAGAAGGACGGCAGCGTGGACTTCGCGCTGGACTCCGAGGACACCGGGCGCTTCCGCGTCAACGTGAACCGCCAGCGCACGGGCCTCAAGGGCGTCTTCCGCGTCATCCCCCGGGAGATTCCCACGCTGGAGTCGCTGGGCCTGCCGGCGGACATCGCCAAGGCGACGCACCACCACCAGGGCCTCATCGTGCTCACCGGCCCGTCGGGCCACGGCAAGACGAGCACGCTCGCGGCCATCCTGGACATCATCAACCGGGAGACGACGCACCACGTGCTCACCGTGGAAGACCCCGTGGAGTACGTGCACCCGCGCAAGCGCGCCCTCATCAGCCAGCGCGAGGTGGGCAGCAACACCCGCACCTTCGCCAGCGCGCTCAAGGGCAGCCTCCGCGAGGACCCGGACGTCATCGTCGTGGGTGAATTGCGCGACACGGAGACGGTGCGCATGGCGCTCGCGGCCAGCGAAACGGGCCACCTGCTCATCAGCACCATGAACACGCCCAGCGCGGCGAAGACCATCGACCGGCTCATCGACCTCTTTCCCCCGGCGGACCAGGGGCAGGTGCGGCTGTCGCTCTCCAGCGGCCTGCGCCTCATCGTCAGCCAGCGGCTGATGCCCAGCGCGGACGGCAAGCGCATGGTGGCCGCCGCCGAGGTGCTCCCCGGCTCCATGGCCCTGGGCAACCTCATCCGTGACAACAAGACGTTCCAGATTCCGTCGCTCCAGCAGCGCGGCAAGTCGCTGGGCATCATCCGCTTCGAGGACTCGCTGGCGGACCTGGCGAAGTCGGGCAAGGCGACGCTGGAGACGGTGAAGGGCTTCGCGGAGAACCCGGACGAAATCGAAGCCATGGTGACCGGCAAGCGTCCTGGCGCCGCCGCCACCGTGCCGGCACCCGCCACGCCCCAGGAGGGCGCGCGGATGCTGTCCAAGGTGGGCTCACTGCTTGGCAAGAAGGGCGCCTGACATGACGGACACGCCTCGCATCGCGACCTGGTTCGACGTGCTGCTCGACAAGAAGGGCAGCGACCTGCACATGGCCGTGGGCTACCCGCCCCTGGGCCGCATCCGCGGCGAATTGGTGCCGCTGCGCGACGAGCCCCTCACCACCGAGGAACTGGAGGAGCTGCTCTTCGAGCTCTGCTCGCCCGAGCAGAAGCGGCAGATCGTCGAGGAGCTGGACCTGGACTTCGCCTATGGCTACGGGACGAAGGCCCGCTTCCGCGCGAACTACTTCTACCGGATGACCGGCATCGGGGCCGTCTTCCGCACCATTCCCAGCAAGGTGCTGTCGCTGGAGGACCTGAAGACGCCGGAGGTGGTGCGCAAGATGGCGGACCGCCGCAGCGGGCTGGTGCTGGTGACGGGCCCCACGGGCAGCGGCAAGTCCACGACGCTCGCGGGGATGATCAACCACATCAACAAGACGCGCGCCTCACACGTGCTCACCATCGAGGACCCGGTGGAGTTCGTGCACGAATCCCTCAAGGCCCAGGTCACCCACCGCGAGGTGGGTCCGCACGCGTCCAGCTTCGCCACCGCCATCCGCTCCGCCGGCCGCGAGGACCCCAACGTCATCCTCATCGGTGAGTTGCGCACCAGCGAGACGATGAAGCTGGCGCTCCAACTCGCGAGCTTCGGCGTGCTGGTGTTCGCCACGGTCCACACCAACAGCGCGCCCGCGACCATCGACCGCATCATCAACACCTTCCCCGCGGACGAACAGGGCCAGGTGCGCGGCATGCTCGCGGAGTCGCTGGCGGGCATCGTCGCCCAGCAGTTGCTGAAGACCGCGGACGGCAAGGGCCGCGTCGCCGCGCTGGAGATCCTGGTGGGCAGCGCCGCCATCGCGGCGATGATCCGCGAGGGCAAGGTGTTCCAGATCGCCTCCAAGATGCAGGCGGGCCAGGGCCAGGGCATGCAGACCCTGGACATGCACCTGGAGCGGCTGGTGAAGGACGACGTCATCCTCCCCGACGCCGCCTTGGAGAAGGCCCAGGACAAGGAGAACTTCGTGAAGGTCCTCCAGCGGCTGAAGCCGGAATGGGAAGTGCCTGAGACGCTGAAGGCGTAAAACAAGGATATCTCAGGTTTTGAGACAAGGACGGCCTGGGGGTGAAGGAATTTGCATTCCTCCCCCTACTTCGCGAATTGTTCGACACTGAACCTGGACATCGACCGGCCTTCGCGCCGGGGTCCTACACTTCCGAGGGGGAAGTCCGACATGAATCAAGAGCAACTTGAGATGATGCAGCAGATGCAGGAGCAGCAGAGCGCGGGTCCCAGCATCGTGGTCACCATCTTCTACCTGGCCTTCATCGGCGCGATGGTCGCGGGCATGTGGAAGACGTTCGCCAAGGCGGGCGAGCCCGGCTGGGCGGCCATCGTGCCCATCTACAACATCTACGTCATGACGAAGATCGTCGGCCGTCCGGCCTGGTGGATCGTGCTGGCGCTGATCCCCTGCGTGAACTTCATCGCGCTCATCATCCTCGGCATCGACATGGCGAAGTCGTTCGGCAAGGACACGGGCTTCGGCATCGGCCTGGGCCTGCTCGGCCCCGTCTTCTACGCCATCCTCGGCTTCGGCGACGCGCGGTACCAGGGCCCGGCCGCCGCCGGCGGTGGCGCGTCCGCGGCGTAGTTTCCGCGCCCTGGACTCCGGTCCCGGGATGACGGCGGTGGAGCGGCCTTCTTCGGGCGCTTCACCGCCGTTCGTGTTTTCAGGCAAGGGCGGAGCCGCCTTCCGTGGGGGCAACATCTCCGCTAGAGCGGCGACGATGATTCACCCGCCGGGTTCCTTGCGTTCGCGTGTCGCGCCACTCCGACGGCGCGCGGCCTTCCTGCGAGCCTCCGCGCTGGCACTGCTGCTGCCCGGGCTGGCGGCGGCGCAACCCGTGGCGCAGTCCCGCGGCAGGACTGGAACAGCCGCCAGCGAGGAGGCCCCCCCGCGGCTCCGCGAAGCAGCCGTCTCCGCCACCCCACAGGCCCGGGACGACGACGAAGCAGGCGAACCCGCCACCTCGCCATCCCAGGATGACGCAGCAGGCGCCTCCGTCCCCCCACGGTCCCAGGACGACGCAGGCGCGCCCACCCGTGCCGCGGATTTCAGCCTCGTGTCCCCGAGCGGCTCCAGCACTCCCGGCGGGACACGGACCGTCATCACGGCGACGCGCCTGCCGCGACCGCTGCGCGACGTGCCCGCCACCACGGTGGTGATTCCCCGCGACGAAATCCAGCGCAGCCCCACGCTCACGCAGGACGCGCTCGTGCGCACGCTGCCCTCCGCGGCCACCTTCCGCCGCACGCCGTCCCTCGTCGCGGATCCCACCGCCCAGGGACTCAACCTGCGCGGGCTCGCGCCCTCCGGCGTCGCGCGGGGACTCGTGCTGCTGGACGGCCTGCCGGTGAACGACCCCTATGGCGGCTGGGTGTTCTGGCGCGCCCTGCCCCGGCTGGGCCTGGACCGCATCGAGGTCGTCCCCACCGGCGGCTCCGCGCTCTACGGCAGCGCCGCGCTGGGCGGCGTCGTGCAGCTCATCTCCCAGCCCATCCAGGGCGCCATCGACGCGGACGTGTCGGTGGGCAACCAGGGCACCGGCTTCTTCGGCGCGCGCATCGCGGACCGTTGGAAGCGCGTGGGCATCTCGCTGGAGGCCGAGGGCCTCACCAGCGACGGCTACCACATCGTCCCCGAGGGCCAGCGCGGCGCCATCGACGGCGACACCCCGTCCAACCACCTCACCGGACAGGCGCGCGTGGAGGTGCGGGCCACCGACGACCTCTTCCTCAGCGCCCGCGCCGGTCTGTTCCGCGAGTCGCAGAACGGAGGCACCCGCTACACCGTCGCCCGCGTGGACCTCGCGTGGTTCACCGGCAACGCCCGCCTGCGCACGGAGGACACCGGCACCTTCGAGCTGGGCCTCTACGGCCGCACCCAGGACTTCGCCCAGGACCGAGCCCGCGTCAGCGCGGACCGGAGCACCGAGTCCCTCTCCGCGCACCAGGACGTGCCCGCCAACGACCAGGGCGGCTCGCTCGTGTGGACCGGACCGGAGCTGACGCTCGGCGGAACGCATGTGCTCGCGGCTGGAGTGGACGCCCGCCGCGCCGCCGGCACCGCGGAGGAACAGCTCTTCCCCGCCACGTCCACGCCCACGGCGCTCCTCGCGCGCACCACGCGGGGGACCCAGCTCTCCGGCGGACTCTTCGTGCAGGACCTCTACACCGTGTCCCCCGCGCTGGAGTTCGCCGGCACGCTGCGCTGGGACCTGTGGCGCAACCAGGACGGCGCCCGACAGGAGCGCCGCGCGGACGGCAACACCTCCGCCACCGACTTCGCGCCCCGCACCGCCAGTCAGCTCAGCCCGCGCCTCGCCGCGCGCCTGCGCCCGCTGGACTGGCTCACCCTGCGCGCCTCCGTCTACCGGGCCTTCCGCGCGCCCACCCTCAACGAGCTGTACCGCCCCTTCCAGGTGGGCACCGTCCTCACCGCCGCCAACCCGGACCTGGGCGCCGAACGCCTCTGGGGCACCGAGGCCGGCGTGGAGGCCGTGGGCCCCGGCGGCATCACCGGCCGCATCACCGGCTTCTGGAACGTGCTCGACGCGCCCGTCACCAACGTCACCCTGGCCACGCCCCTGCCCGACGGCACCACCCGCGAGCGCCAGAACCTGGGACAGGCCCGAGTGCGCGGCGTGGAACTGGGCACGGACTGGCGCCCGGCCCGGCAGTGGACGCTGCTCGCCGCCTACACCTTCGTGGACCCCGTCGTCACCGAAGCGCCCGGCCAGCCAGAGCTCGTGGGCCGCCAGCTCCCGCAGGACCCCAGGCATCGCGGCTCGCTCAGCGTCACCTTCGATGAGCCGTCGCTCCTCACCGCCACCGCGCAGCTTCGCGTCGTGGGCCCGCAGTACGAGGACGACCTCAACACGCGCGGCATGGGTGGCGCCGCCATCGTGGACCTGTTCGTGAGCCGCCACCTCTTCTGGAAGGTGGCCGCCTTCGCAGCGGTGGAGAACCTGTTCGACCGCTCCTACCTCGCGGGCCGAGCGGGCGTGGACACGCTCGCCCCACCCTTCCAGGCGCGCGTGGGCCTGCGCCTGCGCGACGGCGTCAACGCACGGTTCTCAGAGGCGGAACGGGGCGTACCGGTCCATTGAACCAGCGGCTCAGCTCCGTCGTGTCCTCCATCCGCTTCGCGGGTGGAAGGCTGGAGAGGAACACGCGGCCGTAGCCCTTGGTCACGATGCGACGGTCCAGCATCGCCACGATGCCCCGGTCCGCCTGCGTGCGGATGAGCCGCCCGAAGCCCTGGCGCAGGGCCAGCGCCGCCTGCGGCAACTGGTACTGGTCGAAGGGCTCTTCTCCGCGCGCTTGGATCTGCCGGATGCGCGCGGCCACCAGCGGGTCCCCCGGCGACGCGAACGGGAGCCGGTCGATGATGACCAGGCTCAGCGCATCCCCGGGCACGTCCACGCCCTCCCAGAAGCTGTGCGCGGCGAAGAGCACGCTGGGCGTCTGCCGGAAGGACTCCAAAAGCTGCGCCTTGGGGCGCTCGCCCTGGAGCAGCGCCTGATAGGGCAGCCGCGTGGCGGTCAGCTCATACGCGCGCACCATGTTGCGCAGGGACGTGAAGAGCACGAAGGCGCGCCCGCCCGTCACCTCGCACAACTGGATGATCTCCTCCGCCGCCGCCTCGATGAAGCCCGGGGCGCTGGGGTCCGGCAGGTGCGTGGGCAGGTACAGCGCGGACTGGCGAGGGAAGTCGAACGGGCTGGGCACCGCGAGCGTGCGCACGCGCGTCACCGGCTGGCCCTCCTCGTCGTACATGCCCATGCGCTTGGCGAAGAAGTCGAAGCGGCCGTCCGCCGCGAGCGTCGCGGAGGTGAACACCACCGTGTCCAGCGCGCCGTAGAGCCGGTCGCGCAGCTCCTTCGCCACGTCGATGGGGTTGGCGCGCAGGAAGATGCCCTTGCCGCGCGCCTCCGCCCAGTACACGTGTTCGGAGGACTCCGCCTTCTCCAGGAAGGTGAGCTGCTCCACCATCTCCTCGGCGCGGCGGTGGATGGCGGCCAGCTCCGCCTCGCGCTCGCTGCCGGAGAAGGACGCCAGCGCGGACAGGCCCTCGCGCACCTGCTCCAGCGCGCCGGACAGCTTGCCCATGGTCTCCGGGCGCAGCGCGACGGTGGACTCCTGGCTGGAGAATCCCAGCGCGCGCGGGGCCTGGAGGAACAGCGCGTCCGCGTGAGAGCGCACCCGCTGGGCCAGCGCCGCGAGCGTCGCGTGCCGCTCATCCTTCACCGGCAGGGCCGCCACCGCGTCACGCGACAGCTCCTCCAGCCGGTAGTTGGAGACGCTGTAGCCGAAGTGGCCGCTGGCCACGTCCTCCAGCGCGTGCGCCTCGTCGAAGACGACGGCCTCGTAGAAGGGCAGCACGCCTTCGGTGCGCTTGCCGGAGCTTCGCAGCGCCAGGTCCGCGAAGAACAGGTGGTGGTTCACCACCAGCAGGTTCGCGGCCTCCGCGCGCTTGCGCATCTTCGTGACGAAGCACGTCTCGTACTGCCCGCAGCGCGAACCCAGGCACGTCTCCGACGTGGTGGACAGCCGCGACCACGTGGCGAAGGACTCCGGCAGGTCCAGCTCCGCCCGGTCCCCCGTCTCCGTCTCCGTCACCCACCGCCTGAGCAGCGGCCACTGCTTCGCCTCATCGCGCGAGACGAACTGCGGATCCTTCTCGAAGGATTCGTAGCGGTGCAGGCAGAGGTAGTTGCCCCGCCCCTTGAGGTAGGCCGCTTCGAACTGGAGCCCCAGCTTCTCGCTGAGCAGCGGCAGGTCCTTGAAGAACACCTGGTCCTGGAGCGTCTTCGTCGCGGTGGACACCACCACCTTGCGGCCCGACAGGAGCGCCGGCACCAGGTAGGCCAGCGTCTTGCCCGTGCCCGTGCCGGCCTCCGCCAGCAGGTAGCTGCCTTCGGAGAAGGCCCGCTCCACGGCGCGCGCCATCTGGAGCTGCTCCGGGCGGTGCTCGTACGCGGGCAGCGCCTGCTCCAGCGCGCCGCCAGGACCCAGCAGGCTGTCGACAGAGGGAGGACGGGGCGCGGGCGCGGACATACGGCGTTCTACCGGGGCAGGAGGGACGGGAGGCGAACGGCCCCGCAGGATAACAGCGCCCCTGGCCCTCCGCGCGTTCCCGACCACCGCTTCGACACCGCGTCTCCCGCCCGCCCGGGAAGCGGGCCGGCCAGCGCTTCGCGACCAGGCCCGCGAGCCCGGCCCTGCCTAGGAGAAGGACCCGCGCACCATCTGGAAGAGCATCAGCACCAGCACCAGGGCCACCACCAGCACCGCGCCCATCACGACGTTCTTCACCTTGCGCGCGAACTCCGGCGACGGGCCGTCCGACGCGAACGGCACCGCGGACGTCACCCGCCGCATCACCTCGTCCCGACCGCGCAGGGCCATGGTGTCGTCCGGGGTCCGGGCCAGCCGCAGGCGGTACAGCCGGCCGACCATGGCCAGCTCCCCCCGGCCCATCGCCATCGTCAGCAGGCGGTCATGCGGGTCCCAGTCGTTCCACTCCCGCATGAGCGCGTGCCATTCCGTGGCCAGCACCTCTGAGGGCTGGTGCTCCTCCGGCAGGAAGTTGGCATAGACGAGTCCGCACTGCGCGCAGGCCCCCGCGTCCTCGCGAATGGGCGCCACGCACTTGGGACAGTGGCCCGGCGGCGCCTGGAACGGATCCCCTTCCGGGAGGGCGGACCTCGCGGACGAAGCGTCGGAGCGCACCACACGCAGCGCGGTGACGCTGGGCCGGGTGGACCCCGACGGCACGGACGCGAAGGACGCCTCCACGGGCACGGCCACCGCGACGCCTTCGCTCCCACCGCGGACCGCGTCGTCCGGCCGGGGCGCGTCATGCCCCGGTGACGCACGCGAGGGCGCGGCCTGGGACGGGCCCGCGAGGGTCCGGGCGCCACACACCCGGCACGTCACGGACAACTGGCCGGCCTCGACGTGGAAGGACTCCACCGGGCCCAGCCGCTCGCAGCCCTCGCACAGGTACTTCATGACAGCACCTCTCGCAGGGGGACGGGCATCGCGCAACCGATGAGCGCCAGCAGGCACAGCGCGCAGATGAGCTTGCGCACGGGGCTCAGCGGCTCCTCGGGCTGCACCACCTCCGGATGCCCGAAACCCACGACCTTGCTCGCCACCACCAGCCACAGGCCCCATGACGCGGTGACGAACACCGTGAGGAACAACAGCACCCACGCCACGCCCTTGCCCAGCGTGCGCGCCCGCGGCCCGAACACCGCGAACGTCAGGTGCCCGCCGTCCAACTGGCCCACGGGCAGCAGGTTGAGCAGCGTCACCAGCAGGCCGAACCACGCGGCGATGACCACCGGGTGCACCACCACGTCCTTGCCCTCGGGCACCGGACCCAGCGCAATCCACGTCAGCGCCTTCATGATGAGGTTGTCGCCGAACACCGTCTGCCGCTGGGTGATGACGGCCTCCACGACGGGCGGCGCGTTCGTCAGTCGCTCCATCGCCCAATGCAGCAGGTTCTGTCCCAGCACCCACAGCGACGAGTCACCCGGGAACGTCGAAGGCACCGGCGGCGAGTCCACCACCGTGGAGTGCAAGAGGCCCCAGTAGAGCAGCGGCAGCGCCACCACCAGGCCCGCCAGCGGCCCCGCCGCGCCAATGTCCACCAGGGCGTTGCGCGTGGGGATGCGCCCCCGCAGCCGGATGACCGCGCCCAGCGTGCCCAGGCTCCCGGGCACCGGCAGTGGGATGAAGTAGGGCAGCGACGTGTCCACCTTGTGCCACCGCGCCAGCAGGTAGTGCCCCATCTCGTGCGAGCCCAGGATGCCGAGCAGCGACGCGCTGAAGGCCAGCGCCTGCGCCCGGTCCTCCGGCAGGAGCCCCGCTTCGCTGAAGGGAAATGAGCGCCCGAAGAGCAGCAGGTACGCAAGGAACGTCGTCCCCAGCGTCACCACGAACAGCAGCAGGTGCAGCCACACGCGTTGCGGGGTGGCGGGACGCGGAACGGAAACCGGGTGCATGCGCGAAGATGCCTCACGTCCGCCAAAGGGGCGACCTGTCCCCGGCCACCTTGCGGATGAAATGTAAAACACAACTCGGATTACCCCGACCCGGGTCCTTGACTTGAAGTTGACTTCTGGTACGAACCGCGCCGCTTGGGGTTCCATCAAACGGCGGGGCGCCCGTCCAGGGCGGCCCGCCACCGTGCAAGCAACCATCTGTTGGGGAGAAAACCATGAAGAAGCTCATCCTGTCCGCCGTTGCCGCCGCCTCCCTCGTGGGCTGCACCAGCGTTGAGTCCGCCGTTGTCTCCGGTTCCGAGATCGCCGCCAACGGCGAGGCCGTGGCCGTGATCCAGGGCAACGCGCTGGGCCTGACGGCGATCTTCCACATCATCGACATCGTGCAGAGCGACCTGGACACGGTCGTGAACAAGCTCCTCATCAGCGAGGCGAAGGCCATGGGCGCCTCGAAGATCGACCTGAAGTCGGCGAGCACCACGCCGCGTCACGGCATCTTCGCGCTGTTCGGCACCATCATCGGCATCACCAGCTCCTCCGCGACCGGCGTGGCGGTGAAGTAGTCCCTGCTGCCCCCTCACCGGGGCAGACCCAAGAGGCCCCCCTGGCGACAGTGGGGCCTCTTTCATTTTGGAGCCTTGTCCATGCGCGCCCTCTTCCTGCTGCCCCTGCTGAGCCTCCTCGCATGCCGTTCGTCCTCCTCCGGAAGCGGGGACAGCGCGGAGCTGATGTCGCAGGTGCGCGAGAAGCTGGCCGCGCGCGACGCGAAGCTCCTGAACTACCAGTTGGAAGGCACGCAGAAGGAAGGCGACAGCCTGTCCGCGGGCTTCACGTTCGCGTACCGCGCGCCGCAGAAGATGCGCGGCACGGTGACGCAGCCGGCGCGCACGGTGTCGTGGGACGGCAAGCACCTGTACGAACAGGTGGAGGCGAACAAGCAGTTCACGACGTTCACCTCGCAGGTCTCCGCGGAGAAGCTGTCGGCCTTCCTGACGGAGGTCTTCACCCCCTTCGTGCCGGACGGCTTCCGCGCGCCGCTGCTGCTGCGCAGCACGAAGGCGCGCCGCGCGCTGTCCCATCCGAAGGCGAAGGAGGCGGTGGAGCTGTCCATGCCGCTGGAGGGCGACGCGGGAGGGGGCATGGTGGTGACCTACGTGTTGCGTTGGCCCACGCTGGACTTCCTCGCCAGGCGCACGCGTGCGCCCGACGGCACGGAAGCCGAGGTGCGGATGGAGGAGGAGCACTGCGACGCGGAGCTGGGCCTGTGCGTGCCGCGCAAGCTCACGCGCCACGCGGGCGGCCTCCAGGTGGGGGAGACGGTGCTGTCGCGCGTGGACCTGAAGGCGCCGCTGCCCAACGACGCCTTCACCCCCGCCGCACCGGACGGCTACAGCGTGCAGACCCGGACACTCGTGGACAGCGCAACGCAGGAGAGTGGACCGAAGTCACCCACGGGCGGTTGACCGGCCCGCCATCCATCGCCACCTTTGAGGGCGGAGGGTGCTGCGCATGGTCGCTAACGTCATCTTCGACGTGGACGGAACGCTGATGGACTCGGTGGACGAGCACGCCGAGGCCTGGCGCAGGTCGTTCATCGAGTTCGGTCGGGACATCCCCTTCGCCCACGTCCGCAGCCAGATTGGCAAGGGCGCGGATCAGCTCCTGCCCGTCTTCTTCAACGACGAGGAGCTGGAGCGCTTCGGCAAGGACCTGGAGGAGTACCGCTCCGCGCTCTACAAGCGCGAGTTCCTGCCCAAGGTGCGCCCCTTCCCGCGCGTGAAGGAGCTGTTCCAGCTTTTGCGCAAGCGCGACCGCAAGGTGGCGCTGGCCTCCAGCGCGAAGGACGACGAGCTCAAGCGCTACGTGGAGCTGTGCGGCATCGACGGCCTCTTCGAGGCGAAGACGACCGCGGACGAGTCCGACAAGAGCAAGCCCCACCCGGACATCTTCGAGGTGGCCATGGCGAAGCTGGGCAAGCCGGACCCCGCCACGGTGGCGGTGGTGGGCGACACGCCCTACGACGCCATCGCCGCCAGCAAACTGCGCCTGGGCACGGTGGGCATGCTGTGCGGTGGCTTCGGCAAGGACAACCTGCTCACGGCCGGGTGCCGCACGCTGGTGAAGGACCCCGCGGAGCTGCTGCGCCGCCTGGAGCAGGACCCCGAAGGCTGGCCGTGGGACGCGCCGTCGCGGGACTCCTCCAAGGACGAGGAGTCGCGCTGAGGCGGTAGCCCGTGCGCCCGGTGGCCACGTTCCTGGCCACCGGAAAGCCGGTCGGACGCGCTACTTGCGGGAGCCGCCGCGCTTCGTCGTGCGCGAACGGGACGTGCTCTTGCGAGCAGGGCTCCTGCGCGCCGGAGTCTTGCGCGCGGTGCTCTTGCGCGCGGTGGAGCGCTTGCCGGCGGTGCCCGTGCGCGTGGCCTTACGGCCCGTGGTGACGCGCTTCGCCCGCGTGGGCGTGGCCTTGCGACGGCTGGAGGTGGAGGTCTTCTTCGCGGCCGCCGCGCGGCGCTTGCCACCGATGCGCCCCGCCTTGCGCGCGTTCTTGCGGGCCGCGGGACGGCTGCGGGCCACCTTCGCCTTGCTGCCGGAGCCGCCCTTCATCCCACCACCGGTGAGCTTGTTGACGGTGGCCCACGCGCGGGCCTCGGCGGTCTTCTCGCCGGCGCCCTTGTCCTCGTAGCCCTCTTCGATGTGTTCGGCCATGCGCTTCTGTTTGTCCGAGTATTTCGCCTTGCTTCCACGTGCCATGCATCACCCTCCTGGAAACGGTTCCGGCGCGGTCCCTGACGGGAAGTCCGCGTCGTGGCAAGGGTGACCATGTCCGTTCGGGCAGGGAACCCGGCGGCCCCCTACCCCTGTCCGCCCCAGGAACCTTCCGCCGTGCGCGGATCGGGAATGGACAGCGCCCTGCCCTTTTCTCTGGGGCGCGACTGGTGCGGCTGTCCAGTCGTGCGCAGGTTGGAGGCCGGCACAGAAAGCAGAGGTCGCCCCTGGAACCCGCACTCAACGCGCCCCCCCGACTCCGGCACCTGGACGAGGGCCCCGCGGTCCTGGTGGTCAACACGCGCTCCCGTTCGGGGCTCCTGGCCTTCGAGGAGGCCCGGGCGCTGCTGACCGCGCGGGGCATTCCCCTCATCGCCGCGCATGCCCTGTCCAAGCCCAAGCGCCTGCGCTCGGTGCTCGAGGAGGCCATCGCTTCGGGTGCCCGCCGCGTCCTCGTGGGAGGAGGCGACGGCACCATCAGTTGCGCGGCGCAGGTGTTGATGAACCGCGACGTCACGCTGGGCGTGGTGCCCCTGGGCACCGGCAACGACTTCGCGCGCTCCCTGGGCATCCCGGACACCATCGAGGCCGCGTGCGACGTCATCATGGGGGGCTACACGGCGCGCGTGGACGTGGGGCTCGTCAACGGCCGTCCCTTCCTCAACGCCGCCAGCCTGGGGCTCACCACCGCCATCGCGAAGCGGCTGACGCAGGAGTTGAAGCAGCGCGCCGGCAAGCTGGCGTACCCCATGGCCGCCGCCGCGGAGATGCGCACGTTGCAGCCCTTCCACGTCCGAATCCAGGCGGATGGCAGGACGCTGGAGCTGGACGCGCTCCAGCTCGTGGTGGGCAACGGCCGCTACCACGGCGCGGGCAACATGGTGGCGCCGGACGCGACGCTGGACGACCGCCGGCTGCACGTCTACGCCATCACCGCGCCGTCCGCGGCGGAGGGCGGCGGCGAGCGCACGGGCCTGGGCCATTTGCAGGACGTGGCCACGCTGGCGCGCGTGGCGCTGAGCATGCGCAGCGGCGGCCACCTGGAGCACGAGTCCGTCGTGCACCTGGACACCGCCCGCCTCACCGTGGAGACGGACCCTCCGATGGAGGTGAACGCGGACGGCGAGAACGTGGGCATGACGCCCATGCGCTTCGAAGTCGCCACGGCCGCGCTGCGCGTCTACGCGCCCGCGCCCCAGTAGGGCGCGAGGGAGGGGCTACACCTTCTCCAGCACGCTGGAGAGCACCTGCGCGGTGAAGTTCACCAGGGGAATCACGCGCCGGTAGTCCATGCGCGTGGGCCCGATGACGCCCACCGTGCCCAGCACCGCTTCCGCCGTCCCATAGGGGCTGGCGATGACGGTGACGTCACCGGCGGCGGAGAACTCGCTCTCCGCACCGATGAAGACGTGCATCTCCTTGGTGCGCTGCACGCGGTCCAGGAGGTGGAGCAGCTTGTGCTTCTCATCCAGGGCGCGGAACAGCGCGCGGATGCGCTCCACGTCCGCGAACTCCGGCTGCTCCAGGAACGACCCCGTGCCTTCGATGAGCACGCGCTCCGACGTCTGGAGGTCGGTGGCGGCCGCGCCCAGCTTGAGGGCCTTGGCGGTGAGCGCGTTGTAGAGGGCCTGGTCCTGATCCATCTCCGCGCGGATGCGCTCGCGAGCTTCCTCCAGCGGCACCTGGTGGAGCAGTTCGGACAGGTAGTTGCTGGCCTTGACCAGCTCGTCGGACGTCACCGGGAAGTCCACGGTGAGGGCCTTGTTGTGCACCTGGCCGTTCTGACCGACGAGGATGGCGAGGACGCGATCCTCGCGCAGGCGCAGGAATTCGATGCGCTGGAACCTGGCGGCATCAGGACGGGGCGTGAGGACGACGCCCGCGTGGCGGGTGAGCGAGTGCAGGACGCGGCTCGCCTCCGACAGGATGTCGTCCAGGTTGGACTCGTGCACGAGGCCCGCGTGGATGAGCTCGCGGTCGCGCGGCGCGGGGTCGCGCAGCTTCACCAGTGTGTCCACGTAGAAGCGGTAGCCCCGGTCGGTGGGCACGCGCCCGGCGGAGGTGTGGGGCTTCTCCAGGAAGCCCAGGGCCTCCAGGTCGGCGAGGACGTTGCGCATCGTGGCGGAGGAGACCTCGAACTCCCCGCGGCGCGTCAGTTGCTGACTGCCGACGGGGCCGCCCGTGGTGATGTACTCCTGCACCACGGCACGGAGGACTTCCTTCTCGCGTTCACCCAGCTCGTCGGGCATTCCCGCTCACACTCCGGTAGCCGACGGCCCGAACCTTCCGGCCTCCGCGCTTCCTGTAGAATTCTAAGAGGGACGCTCGGGGCATTCAATCCAGGGGGTGCATTCAGGCGGACAGGCAGGCGTCGCACCGGCTCCCTGGCCGCCCTGGCGGGTACGGCAAAGCGCACATCGCCCCGGGTGGGGCCGGGCATTAGAAGGCCCCCGCCGTGTCCACCTCCACCGCCCCCCTGT
>NZ_RAVZ01000105.1 GCF_003611635.1 Corallococcus terminator
CTCCTGGGCCTTGGCGCCCTGCCAGTGGCGCTCCATGTGCTCCAGGGTCGCGCCACCGAAGGGCACGTCCTCTTCGTGCAGCCGGGCCTCGATGTACTGGAACCGGGTGACGAAGCGGCGCGAGGCCATGCGCAGCGCGTCCTCCGCCGGCGTCTTCACGAAGCGGGCGAGGTTCGCGAGCGAGAACAGGACATCCCCCAGCTCGTGTTCGATGGCGTCCCGGCCGCCGGCCGCGATGGCCTCGTCCAGCTCCCGCAGCTCCTCGTCCAGCTTGCCGCGCACCCCGGCGAGGTCCGGCCAGTCGAAGCCCAGCCGGCTGGCCTTCTCGGTGAGGCGCTCGGCGCGCAGCAGGGAGGGGGCCGCGGTGGGCACCCCGTCCAGCACCGAACCCGCGCGCCCCGTCTTCTTCTTGCGCTCGTCCGCCTTCAGCTTCGCCCAGTTGGAGAGCACCTGTTCGGCGCCCTTCACCTGCTCGGTGCCGAACACATGGGGGTGCCGGCTGGTGATCTTGTCGCTGATGGCCGCGCAGACGTCCGCCATCGTGAATTCGCCCAGCTCCGCCGCGAGCTGGGCATGGAAGACGATCTGGAAGAGCAGGTCCCCCAGCTCTTCACACAGGGGGCGCCAGGGGCCGCCGTCGGAGACGCGGTCCATCTCGTCCAGGACCTCGAATGCCTCCTCGGTCAGGTAGGGGCGCAGCGAGCGCAGGTCCTGTTCGCGGTCCCACGGGCAGCCGCCCTCGGCCCGCAGCCGCTGCATGATCCCCACCAGTCGTTCCAGCTCTGATCCAGGCGCCGCCATGCGTTTTGCTCCCGTGCAATCCCCCGCCGGGCGCTCCTGTAGCACGTGGGAGCGCAGGGGGAACGGGGACTCATGATTTCGTGTCGTCCCCGCTGTCGCCTATCATCGCCCGCTCGGATGCTCCGCTCGTTCCTCGGCCTGTGTTGTTGCCTCGTGCTGCTTGTCCCCGCGCGCGCCCCTGCGTTGATGCAGGACGCACCCACGCGCATCCAGGAAACCTATCTGGAAGATCCTCAGGAGACCGACCCCGGGGACGCCACCGTCCACGACGATCCGGAGCCTGAGGAAGAGGTGATGGACGAACCGGATCCGGAGCCCCGGCGTGCCACGGGCAGGGGCCGCGTCGTCACCCCGCCACCCAAGCCCGTGGTGGTGCCCGCCGCGCCGGTGGAGCCCGAGCCCGTCGTCGTCCCGCCGCGCCCCGGCCCCACGCCGGTGATGGCCCCCAGGGTAGTGGACGCGGATCTGCTGGCGGTGTGGGAGCGGTGGAAGCAGGCCCGCGCCCGCAACGACAGGGCCGCCGCGCAGACCGCCCAGCAGGAACTGCTCAAGCTGCGCGAGGAGATCCTCGCCACGGACCTGGAGCCCCTGAGCGTGGGCTTCCTGCGCGAGGCCGAGGTCCGCCGCCGCGCCGGGGACCTCACCGGGACGCTGGCGCTGCTGGACGTGGCGGTGACCCTGTCGCCGGGACTGCCCTCGGCGCGCTTCGCCCGGGCGGAGACGTACGCGGTGGAGGACCCGCTGAACCTGCCGCGCTTCCTGGGCGAATGGAGGACGGCGCTCGTGACGCTGGCGAAGGACGCGCGCTACCGAAGGCCGGCGCTCACGGACCTGGGCGCGGTGGCGCTCGCGGCGTGGGCGGCCACGGCGGTCGCGGTGGTTGCCGTGCTCTTCCTGCGGCGGATCCGCTACGCGCTGCATGACTTCCACCACCTGTTCCCCCGGGCGGTGGCGCGCTGGCAGTCGGCGCTCCTGGGCCTGCTGCTCCTGGCGCTGCCCGCGGTGCTGGGCGTGGGGCTGGTGCCGCAACTGCTGCTGCTCTTCGCCGTGGTCGCGCTGTACCTGGGCCGCGCCGAGCGCTGGGTGGCGGTGGTGCTGCTCATGGGCCTGGGCGTGATGCCGCTCGCGGCCGGGGCGCTGGTGCGCTTCACCGTCTTCGCCGGCACGCCCGCGGAGGACGTCTACCTGCTGGAGCGCGGCGGTCTGTCCGCGGACGGCGCGGCGGCGCGGGTGCGTGCGCGCGCCGAGGCCCGGACGGCCCGCTTCCAGGAACTGGGCGCGCTCGCCTTCTACGAATCCCGTCGCGGCCTGCTGGAGGAGGCGAGGGCGGACTTCAAGGCCGCCTCCGCCCTGCGCGGCGGGGACGCGCGGCTGCTCACGCGCTTTGGCAACGTGCTGGTGGGCCTGGGGGACGCGGAGGGCGCGCTGCCCCTCTACAACCAGGCCGCGCAGGCGGACCCGAGGATGGCGGCGCCGCACTACAACCTCGCGCAGGTGTACCGGCGCCGGGCCCGGCAGGTGCCGGACGAACAGTTGAGCAAGGAGCTGGAGCGCGCCACCACGGCGAGCGCCACCGCGCAGTCGCTGGACGAATCGCTGCTGCGCCGTGAGCCTCCCCCGGAGGACCGCCCCCTGCTCAACCTGCTGCTCCTGGCGCCGTCGATTCCGGAGGGCGACTGGATGGAGCTGGCCGACGGCGCGGCGGAGGGCGCGCGCGTGGAGGCCCAGGTGGGCCGGTGGCTGTCGCACGCCCTTCCCCAGGGCCCGGTGGGCTGGGCGCTGACGGCGGGACTCGCGGCGCTCCTGGCGCTGATGGGTGAAGCGGGCTCGCGGATGAAGGCGTCGCGCGACTGCGACCGGTGCGGCCGGGCGGTGTGCCAGCGCTGCGACAAGGACCTGGGCGTGGGCAGCGCCATGTGCGGCCAGTGCGTCCATGTCTACGCGCGCAAGAGCCAGGTGCCCAAGGAGGTCCGCTCGCGCAAGCAGCAGGAGGTGGACCGCCATCAGGCCTGGACGAAGCGGATGACGTACGGGCTGGGCGGACTGGTGTCCGGCGCGGGCCACGTCATCACGGGCCTGCCGGTTCGGGGCGCCCTCTACGCCTTCGTGTTCAGCTTCTCCCTGGCCGCGCTGGTGCTCCACCGGGGCCTTGTCCGCACCCCGTACGGAGACGCGCCGCTGTACCTCAAGCTCGTGCCTGCGGGCCTCGTGCTCTGCTTCGTCTACCTGCTGACGCTGCGCGGTCTGCGCCGCCTCCAGCGAGGGGAGGCCTGATCCATGTCCCTCAAGGGCACCCTCAAGGATTTCGGCATCGGCGACATCCTTCAGCTCATCGGGCAGCAGCAGAAGACGGGCACGCTCCACTTCCGGAACAAGGACCAGGAGGTGCGCGTCGGCTTCCAGGACGGCCACATCATCAAGGCCGAAGGCATCACCCGGAAGCGCAAGGAGCTCATCGGCGCCATGCTGGTGCGCGCGGAGATCATCACCGAGACCCAGTTGGAGGCCGCGCTGGAGGTGCAGAAGCGCACCCTCAAGCGACTGGGGGACGTGCTGGTGACCAGCCACGCGCTCACCGCCGAGCGCTTCCAGCAGATGGCCCAGCTCCAGGTGACGGAGACGCTCTACCGCCTCTTCACCTGGAAGGCGGGCACCTACGAATTCATCCAGGAACCGGTGGAACCGGGCCCCGAAGGCATCACCCCGCTGCGCGCGGAGACGGTGCTGATGGAGGGCTTCCGGATGGTGGACGAGTGGCCCGTCATCCGGAAGCGCATCCACCGCGACGACATGACCTTCGAGCGCGTCAAGGCGCTGCCCGTACCCCGCCCCAACGCCGACGAGGGCGGGGAGCTGGGCGCCATCGGGCACTCGGAGCGCCACGTCTACGAGGAGATCGCCGTCGGGCGTGACCTGCGCAAGCTCGTGGACCTGTGCTGCCTGGGTGAATTCGAGACCTGCAAGGCGCTCTACAATCTGGTCAAGGGCGACTATGTGCGCGTCATCGACCCGGAAGGGCGCGCCCCCGTCCCCGAGGACACCCGCCTCGTCGCCCGCGTGGCGGGCCCGGTGGGCCGCGTCCTGGTGACCATGGCCGTCCTCGCGGCCCTGGCCTTCATCGCCTCCCGGTGGGTGGGGGGCAGGGGGCCGGAGTCCGGCGCCACCGTCCTGGGCGATCCCGCCGCCCAGCGTCAGATTGCCCAGGCGCAACGCGTCCGCATCGAAGCCGCGCTGGAGGTGTTCCAGTTGGAGAAGGGAACCCTGCCGGAACGGCTGGATGCATTGGTGGATGCCGGATTGTTGTCCCCGGAGGAGCTGCGCTACCCGTGGCGGGAGCAGTACTATTACCGTCGGCTGGCCGCTCGGCAGTTCATCCTCCTACCGCCCGTGCGCTAGCCTGCTTCCAAGAGGTCGTCCTGGAGGTCCACCGGGCACGGGTGGGAGGGCGGCGTTACGTTGTCGGCGAGCGACCACTGAACGAGGAACGACGCGCATTGCGAAACCCCGCCACGCTGGAAGTGCCCGCTGCTCGCGCAGAAACCACTCCCACCTCCGCCAAGGTGGACGTCCGTGACAACGAGACGACCCAGGCCCTGTGCGGAAATCAGAACGAGAACCTCAAGCTGATGGAGCGGCGCCTGGGCGTCCGGGTAGGGCAGCGCGGTACGGAGCTGCTCCTGTCGGGCCCCGCGGACGCCGTCGCCTTCGCGGTGCGCCTCGTGGAGAACCTCGAGGAGATGATCCGCGCCGGCCGCACCGTCTACCGTGAGGACGTGGAGCAGGCCATCAAGGTCCTGGGCCGCGGCACGGAGTCGCTGCAGGAGGTCATGCTCGGAACGGTCCTCAAGAGCACCGGCAACCGGCAGATCGCCCCCAAGAGCATCGCGCAGAAGCGCTACGTGGACGCCATTCGCGCCCACGACATCGTCTTCGGCGTGGGCCCCGCCGGCACCGGCAAGACGTACCTCGCCATGGCCATGGCGGTCGCCTTCCTCCAGGAGCGCAAGGTCAAGCGCATCATCCTGGCGCGCCCCGCCGTGGAGGCCGGTGAGAAGCTCGGCTTCCTGCCCGGCGACATGGCGGAGAAGGTGAATCCCTACCTGCGCCCGCTCTACGACGCACTGCACGACATGATGGCCGTGGAGCGCGCCCAGACGCTGGTGGAGCAGGGGGTGGTGGAGGTGGCGCCGCTCGCGTTCATGCGCGGCCGCACCCTCAACGACGCCTTCGTCATCCTCGACGAGGCGCAGAACACCACCGTGGAGCAGATGAAGATGTTCCTCACCCGCCTGGGCTACAACAGCAAGGCGGTCATCACCGGCGACGTGACGCAGGTGGACCTGCCCACGGGCAAGCTGTCCGGCCTGAACCACGCGCGAACGGTGCTCAAGAACATCGACGGCATCCACTTCTCGGAGTTCTCCGACGTCGACGTCGTGCGCCACCCGCTGGTGCAGGAAGTCATCCGCGCGTACGAGCGCTCGGAGAACGCCCAGAAGCAGGCGCAGTCCCCCCGCGAGGCTCCGTCCGGCGGTTCGCAGGAGTGACGTTTCGCCTCCACCCCCGCTCCCAGGCTTTCGCCGGGGTGGGGGTGGAGTCGCTTGCTGGCCTACATCCTGGCTTGTTCGCCCACCGTCATTTTTTGCAGAGCGAACTGGCGTCCGGGCGGCGGCTGTCCCACCCTCACGAATTTTCCGCGTCGCTGCTGCCTTCTATGGAGCCTTTGACGCCTTTCCCGGGTGAGGAGTCCCCCCATGGCCGAGCCTGAATCACCCGCCCCCGAGCCCAGTCCGTTGGACGCGCTCGCGGTGCGCCTGGGACTCGGACGTGGGGATTGGGGCCGACGCATCGTCCAGGGCCTCTTGCTGCTGGTGGTGTCGGTGGGCGCGGGCTTCGTCATCTCCCCGGGCCTCTACAGCCAGCAGATCCCCGCGCTGACGGAAGACAACGTGGGCAAGCCCTTCCGGGCCAATTCGCCCGCGGGGTTCAAGGCCGCGCGCGACTACGACATCGTGCATCAGGCGATGACGCAGCAGCGCCGCCGCGAGGCCCGCAGCGCGGTGCGCCCGGTGTACGACCTGAATCCCGCCGTGGTGGGCAACCTGCGCGCGTCCGTGCGCGCCGCCTTCGCCACCGCCCGCGAGCGCCTGGAAGAGGAGAAGGAAGCCCGCGCCGAGGAGGCCACGCCGGAGGAGGGCAACGCGAAGCGCCGCCGCCCGGTGCCGCCCACCCCGGAGGCCCTGGAGCGCCAGCGCCGCGACCGCGAGGAGATGCAGGCCCAGTTCCAGGAGCAGCTCTTCGGCCAGCGGGACGCGGGTCTGGAGGGAGAGGACTTCCAGGCGCTCATCACCAACGGCTTCTCCGGGGAGTCGGAGTCCGCCACGCTGGTGCTGCTCGACCGCGCCTACCGCGCCGACCGAGGCCCGGTGTACGTGGCCAGCTCACGCGACGAGCTGGTGCGCGAGGCCCCCCAGGGCCTCACCGTGCGCGACGTGCAGCACAAGAACGAGGAGTCGCTGCCCGCCGCCGCCACGCAGGTGGTGGACATGCGGGAGGCGCACCAGGAGTTGGACCGGTTCGCCTCCGTGCCGGGCAACGTGCTGCCGGAGTCCCCCGCCGTCCAGCGCCGCGCCGTGCTGCGCATCGCCAAGCGGCTGGTGCGCCCCAGCCTGACCATCAACATCGCGGAGACGGACCTGCGCCGCAGGCTCGCGGGCGACGCGGTGAAGGACGCGGTCATCTCCATCAAGAAGGGCCAGCGCGTCATCGGCGACGGGGAGCTCGTCAACGAAACGCACCTGGTGATGCTGCGCGGCATGCGCGCGCAGACGGACCGCCTGGACCTCCTGCAGCTCCAGGTGGGCGGCACGGGCCTGGTGTCGCTGCTGGTGGTGGCCTTCTACGGCTTCTGCCGCGCGGCCTTCCGTCGCTTCCGTCCCACGCGCAAGGACGGCGTGCTCCTGGGCCTGCTGCTGGTGGGCCTGTTGGGCCTGCTCCAAATCTGGGTGTCCATCGCGGACGCGGTGCAGGATCGCTACACGGCGCTGCCCATCGAGGCCTTCTATTACGCCTTCCCGGTGGCGGCGGGCGCGATGCTGGTGCGCTTCATCCTCACGCAGGAGCTGGCGCTGTTCTTCGCCATGGTGTTCGCGTGCCTCGCGGGCGTGATGCTGGGCAACTCGCTGGCGTTCGGCATCTACACGCTGGTGGGCTCGCTGGTGGCGGCGGACCGCATCGTCAAGGCGAAGGACCGCGTGGGCATCTTCCGGGCGGGACTCATCACCGGCATCGCGAACCTCGTGGCCGTCCTGTTCCTGTTCCTCGTGGAGGGCAAGGGGCTGGCGGGCGACACGGTCGTCACGGCGGTGTGCGCGTTCTTCGGCACGGCGCTGGCGGTGCCCGTGATGGTGATGGCGCTGACGCCACTCATCGAGGCCACGTTCGGCTACGCGTCGGACATCAAGCTCTTGGAGCTGGCGAACCTGAACCACCCGGCGCTCAAGGAACTCATCGTCCAGGCGCCCGGCACGTACCACCACTCCATCATCATCGGGACGCTGGTGGAGAACGCGGCGGAGACCATCGGCGCGAACCCGCTGCTGGCGCGCTCGTGCGCGTACTACCACGACATCGGCAAGGGTCGGAATCCGCTCTACTTCGGGGAGAACCAGAAGGGCGAGAACCGGCATGACGGGCTCGCGCCCGCGATGAGCGCGGTCATCATCAAGCGCCACGTGACGGAAGGCCTGGAGATGGCCCGGCAGTACCGCCTGCCCAAGCTGGTGGCGGACGCCATCCCCCAGCACCACGGCACGCGCACGGTGGGCTTCTTCTTCCACAAGGCCCTCAAGGAGCAGGAGGGCAAGGAAGGCGCGCCGCCCATCGATGAGAGCATCTACCGCTATCCGGGCCCGAAGCCCCAGTTCCGCGAGGCGGCGCTGGTGATGATCGCCGACGCGGTGGAGGCCTCCACGCGGTCCATGCCGGACCCCACCAGCGCGAAGCTGCATGCGCAGGTGCAGAAGATCATCAACATCATCTTCTCCGAAGGTCAGCTCGACGAGTGTGACTTGACGCTCAAGGACCTGAACCTCATCTCTCAGTCCTTCCTGCACACGCTGGAAGGCATCTACCACACGCGTCCGGTGTACCCGGCGGGTGCGATGGGTGGGGGCAAGTCGGGCTCGCCGCTGATGATGGCGCCGGCCCCGGTGAAGCCAGAGGCGAAGGACACGAAGGTGAGAACGGCGGGCATGTCATGAGCCGCAAGGTGGAGGGCGTGAAGCTTCGCAAGGGCAAGGTGATTCCCCGGGACGACGGCAAGCGCATCGAGGAGTTCGTCGGCGCGGCCAGCACGGAGACGGAGTCCGCGTCGGTGGCGCGCATGCGGGCGCCCCCGGGATGGAGCGAACCCGCGCAGACGCCGGAGTTCGACGAGGTGGTGCTCGTCCTCACGGGCGAGCTGACCATCCTCGTGGAGGGCAAGCGCGAACGCATCGGCGCGGGCGAAGTGGGCCTGGTGCCGCGCGGCAAGCGCGTCGTGTACCGCAACGATTCGCAGGGCGCGTGCGACTACTGGTCCATCTGCGCACCGGCGTTCCGCGTGGAGTTGGCGCACATCGAGAAGCCGGATCCGAAGCCCAAGGCCCAGGACAACCAGGTGACGGTGCAGGTGGCGCACGGGCAGGGCGAGGACTACGAGCGCCTGCTCACCACCTGGAGCCGCGACTACCTGAAGCAACTGGGGCTCACCAACTGCGAGCTGTCGCTGTCGCTCGTGGGGGACCGGGCCATCCGCCGGCTCAACCGCACCTGGCGCCAGAAGGACAAGGCCACGGACGTGTTGTCCTTCCCCGCGGGGGATCAGCCCAAGGGCACGCCGGGGCCGCGTCCGCTGGGGGACGTGGTCATCTCCATCGACACGGCGAAGCGGCAGGCGAAGGAGTACGGCCGCACGCTGGAGTCGGAGATGGGCCGCTACCTCGCGCACGGCCTGTTGCACCTGTTGGGGCACGACCACGAGAAGCCGCGCGACGCCAAGCGCATGGCGGCCCTGGAGGAGCAGCTCCTGGGCGAGCGGGGGATGGTGGCGGACTCGCTGACCATCGACTCGCGGGCTCGTCGGGCCAAGCTCATCTGAAGCCCGCTCCGGGGCCTTCCGGGGCCCCGGGGCTTCCCTCGGGCGGCCGACACCCCTGCGTCCCCGCCGTTGAGTCGGGGGCGCTGCGTGATAGGTAGGTGGGGCCCGCCCTTCCGTGTGTTGGATGGAACGATGCCCCGCCTGTCGTCTCTCGCACTCTCAAGCCTGCTTGGCCTCCTCCTGCTGACGTCCCCCGCGCGCGCCGCCTCGGTGCCGCCGTGGGGCACGGGCGACAGCCGGGGCGAGGACCTGTCCATCTGGCTGGTGACGTTCAGCCCCGGTGACGACGTCTTCGCGTGGTGGGGCCACGGCTCGCTGGTGGTGGAGGATCGCGCCCGGCAGATGCAGCGCCTCTACAACTACGGGATGTATTCGTTCGACGACGAGACCGTGGTGCGCTTCGCCAAGGGCCGCCTGGAGTTCTGGGTGGGCGAGTCGAGCGTCAACGGCACCTTCCGCCTCTACAAGTCGCTGGGCCGCGACGTGCGCGTGCAGGAGTTGAACCTCACGCCGGAGCAGCGCGTGAAGGTGGCGAAGCGGCTGGCGGACAATGTGCTGCCGGAGAACCGCGAGTACCTGTACGAGCACTACAGCGACAACTGCGTGACGCGGCTGCGCGACATGATCGACTCGGCCGTGGGCGGCCGCCTGAGCGAGGCGGAGCGGGCCCCGGCGCGCATGAACCTGCGCGAGCACACGCGGCGCTACACGGCGGTGAATCCGCCCATGAGCCTGCTGCTCGACTTCATGATGAACGACTCCATCGACAAGCCCATCACCCGTCGCGAGGAGGCCTTCCTCCCGGACGAGCTGGAGCAGCAGGTGGCGGAGCTGAAGGTGCCCGGCGCGGACGGTCAGCCGGTGTCGCTGGTGGAGAAGCAGTGGAACTACTTCGCCTCGTCGCGTCCCCGCCCGCCGGCCACGCCGCCGAACTTCGGCCCGTGGATCTTCGCCCTGGGCGTGCTGCTGGGCGCCAGCGCGCTGGGGCTCGCCGCGTGGGAGCGCCGGGGCAGCCGCGCGGCGCGCATCCTCCTGGGCGTGGAGAACATGCTGGTGGGGCTGGTGCTGGGCATCCCGGGGCTCGCGCTCGTGGTGATGTGGATCGGCACGGACCACGTGGTGACGCACCACAACGAGAACCTCTTCCTCGCCAACCCGGTGACGCTGCTGGCGGTGCCGTACGGCCTGCGCCTGACGTGGAACAGCGTGAGGGCCAGAGCGCGGCTCAAGTGGGTGTGGGGCTTCCTCGCGGCCACGGGCGCGCTGGGCGTGGTGCTCAAGGTGCTGCCCTGGTTCGACCAGGACAACTGGCGGCTCGTCGCGCTCATCCTGCCCATCTCGCTGGGCATGGCAGGGGCCTTCTGGCTGGACCGGCTGCGCGCTCGCGCTGCGGTCAGGGAGCCCGCGTCCCGCCGTGAGGACGCGCAGGTGCCCTCGCTCAAGGCTTCCTGAAGCAGAACGACTTTTCAAAACCTCCCAACACGAAGGACGACGAACACCATGGCCAACAACTCGATGGAGACGATCCACGCCCTGAAGGAGCGCCTCAACGCGCTCCGGGGGCATCTTTGACCTGGACCGCAAGCGGTCCCGCATCGCGCTGATTGAACGTGACTCCACGCAGCCCGGCTTCTGGGACGACAACACCAAGGCCCAGGGGCTGTTGAAGGAGAAGTCCACGCTGGAGGCCAGCGTGGGCGCCTTCGACAAGACGATGCGCGGGCTGGACGACGCGCAGACGCTGCTGGAGCTGGCGGCGGAGATGAACGACGAGGCCAGTGCCCAGGAAGCCGAAGGCACTCTCGCGGGGCTGGAGGGCGAGGTCGCGAAGCTGGAGCTCGCGCGGATGCTTTCCGGACCGCAGGACCACAGCAACTGCTTCATGGACATCAACCCGGGCGCGGGCGGCACGGACTCCATGGACTGGGCCGCCATGCTCATGCGCATGTACACGCGCTACGGCGAGACGAAGGGCTGGAAGGTCGAGATCAGCGACGCGTTGCCGGGCGAAGAGGCGGGCTTCAAGAACGTCTCGCTGCGCATCGAGGGCGAGAACGCCTACGGCTACCTCAAGGCGGAGGTGGGCGTGCACCGGCTCGTGCGCATCAGCCCCTTCGACGCCAACGCGCGCCGACAGACGGCCTTCGCGTCCGTGGACGTGTACCCGGAGGTCGACGACAGCATCCAAATCGACCTGCCGGAGAAGGACTACGAGTTGAAGTTCATCCGCGGCAGCGGCGCGGGTGGCCAGAAGGTCAACAAGACTTCGTCCACGGCGCAGCTACGGCACCTGCCCACGGGCATCATGATCACCTGCCAGACGGAGCGCTCGCAGTCGGCCAACAAGGACATGGCGTTCCAGATCCTGCGCGGCCGCCTGTACGAGCTGGAGATGAAGAAGCGCGATGCCGAACGCGACGCGGCGGAGGCGGCCAAGAAGGACATCACCTTCGGCTCGCAGATCCGCAGCTACGTGCTGGCGCCGTACCGCATGGTCAAGGACCTGCGCACCGGCATCGAGACGGGCAACGTGGACAAGGTGCTGGACGGCGACCTGGACGAGTTCGTCACTGCGCAGCTCCTGGGCGTGAAGAACCCGAACCGCAACGCCGCCGCGGACTAACCCCCGTCCTCCCAGGCTGGAAACCTTCCACCCCTCCACCGGCAAGCATTCGCCGGGGGAGGGGTTTTTCGTGTCCGGGAACCTTTTCCACGGGCCGGTGTCAGGGGGCAGGGCAGGGTGGTGCGGTAGGATGCGGAGCGGGCCTTTCCAGGAACAGCGGAAGGTCCATGGCCGGGAGGCACGGGTGGCATCGGGCGGAATGCTCGAAGTCGGACAGGAGGCCCTGGCCAGCGCGGCCGTCCCGGACGTGCGCCGTGAGGAGCAGGCGCTGCTCGTCCGGCTGCGTCGGGGCGACCCGGGCGCCTTCGAGGAGCTGGTGCGCGAGCACCAGGACCGGCTCTACGACTTCTGCTTCCGCATGGTGGGCGACCGTGAGGAGGCCCACGACCTGGTGCAGGAGATCTTCGTCAGCGTGCACCAGAACGTGCGCCGCTTCCGCGAGGACGCGCGGCTGTCCACGTGGCTGTTCCGCATCACCAAGAACCACTGCCTCAACCGGCTGAAGTACCTGCAACGCCGGGGGCGGGGCCGCTCGGACGAATACGACGAGACGAGCGCCGCGGCCATCGCGGAAGGCGGGGGTGCGCCTCCGCAGCCGGACGCCGCCCTGGACGCGGCGCGCGAGCGGGCCCGGGTGCAGCGGGCGATTTCCCAGTTGGAGCCGGATGCGCGCATGCTGGTGGCGCTGCGCGACATCGAAGGCCTGAGCTACGACGAGATTGTGGACATCACCGAGCTGCCCGAGGGGACCGTGAAGAGCCGGCTCCACCGGGCACGCGAGAAGCTGGCGGACCTGCTGGGGCGGTTCGAACCATGAGCGGCCTGCAGCGGAGAGGAACGGACTTGGAACCGCGATTGGATCACCGCGAGGCGAGGGCCCTGTTCCTGGCGCTCGCCGACGAAGAGCTGCCCGCCCCCCAGGCCCAGGCCGTGCAGAGTCACCTGGACGACTGCGCGGAGTGCCGCCAGGGGTGGGACCGCTACGCACGCACGGTGCAGCGGGTGCGCACCGTGGAGCGGGAGAAGGCCCCGCCCGCGCTCGCGTCGCTGGTCGCCGGCCGCATCCGCCGGCAGCGCCGGTTCGGCCTGCGCGGGCTGTACCTGGCCCATGCGAATCACCGCTTTCCCGTGGAAGTGCTCATCCCGCTGCTCCTGGCCGCGGCGGTGGGCGCATTTCTTTTGATGTCCTCCTGAGGCCCGCCACCCTCTGGGGAGGCAACCTCCGTCGTGCGCCATCCGCCGTGATGCGTTGCGTCCCGGGGGCCGCTTGGCTAGCGTGCCGCGCCTTTCTGGAAAGCGCGTCATGGCCGAGACCGATAACAAGACCCCCCCTGGTGTGAAGAGCGGCGAAACGGCGGATCTCGGCTCCAACGTGGAGCAGGAGATCTACCAGCAGCGGTTGGACAAGGCCGACAAGTGGCGCGCCGCGGGCTTCAACCCGTACGGCAACGGCTACCGCCCCCAGCACCACGCGGCGGAGATCCTCGCGAAGCACGACACGCACTCCACCGAGGACCTGGAGAAGGACGCGCCCGTCTACGACGTCGCCGGCCGCATCGTGGCCATGCGCTCGTTCGGCAAGGCCGCGTTCATCAAGCTGCGCGACCGCTCCGGCGAAATCCAGGTGCACGTGAAGAAGGACGCGCTCGGGGACCTCTACGAGGTCTTCAAGCTGTGCGACCTGGGTGACTTCGTCGCCGCTCAGGGGCCGCTGTTCCGCAGCAAGACGGGCGAACTGACGCTGTCCGCCGCGAAGTTCGTCCCGCTCACCAAGACGCTGCGCCCCATGCCGGAGAAGTGGCACGGCCTGACGGACGTGGAGATCCGCTACCGCCAGCGCTACCTGGACCTCATCTCCAACCCGGACGTGAAGCAGGTCTTTCTGAAGCGCAGCAAGCTGGTGAAGTTCATCCGCAACTTCCTCGACGGGCGTGACTTCGTCGAAGTGGAGACGCCGATGATGCACCCGCTGGTGACGGGCGCGGCCGCGCGGCCCTTCATCACGCACCACAACACCTTCGACATCGACCTCTACATGCGCATCGCGCCCGAGCTCTATTTGAAGAGGCTCGTGGTGGGCGGCATGGACCGGGTCTACGAGATCAACCGCAATTTCCGCAACGAAGGCATCAGCACCCGGCACAACCCCGAGTTCACGATGCTGGAGTTCTATCAGGCGTACGCCACGTACGTGGACCTGATGGACCTCACCGAGGAGATGCTCACCGAGGCCTCCCGTCACCTCACCGGCGACGCCAAGGTGAAGTACGGCGAGCACACGGTGGACTTCGGCCAGGGCTGGAAGCGCATCCCCATGACGGAGGCCATCCGCGAAGTCGTCCCCAGCCTGTCCGACAAGGACCTGGTGGACGCGGACCGGCTGCGTCACGAACTGCTCAAGACGTCCCACGCGGAGTCGGAGCGCCGCGCCGTGGAGAACATGAACCACGGCGAGCTCGTGGGCGCCCTGTTCGAGCACCACGTCGAGCACACGCTGATTCATCCCACCTTCATCACCCAGTATCCCACCGCCGTCTCGCCGCTGGCCCGCCGCAACGACCAGAACCCGGAAATCACGGACAGGTTCGAGCTCTTCATCGCCGGCCGGGAAATCGCCAACGCCTTCTCCGAACTGAACGACCCCCTGGACCAGAAGGGCCGCTTCCAGGCCCAACTGGACGCGAAGCAGCGGGGCCAGCAGGAGACGATGGATTACGACGAGGACTACATCCGCGCCCTGGAACACGGTATGCCCCCTACGGCGGGCGAAGGCATCGGGATTGATCGCCTCGCCATGTTGTTCACGGACGCCGCCAGCATCCGCGACGTGATTCTTTTCCCCCTCCTCAAGCCGCTGGCGAAGTAGCCACGAGGCCTCGTGCACCCCGCCGAACGGCAAACCGACTATCGCTGGCCCCTCCTCTGGGCCGGTGCCCTCGTGGCCCTCGTGGGGGCCGCGCTCCTGGGCGTGGCCATCTCCGAATCCGAGGCGTGGGCCGAGGTGGCCGGTGCGCTGGGCCTCTCCCTCGTCGGGTGGGGCGGCCTCGTGCAGTCCTTCGACGCCGGGGCGCTCGCCCTGGGCCCCAACCCCGTGGGGGCCATCGCCGGCCCCAAGATGCTGGTGGCCGGGACGCTCGTCTGGCTGGCCGGCTGGGGACTGGTGGCCGCGGGCATCCGCCGCGCCCCCGCCTCCACCGAAGGCCCCAGTCCTGCGGCCGGGTCGACCCTGTACCCGCGCCTGGCGCGCTACCGGGATTTCTACTGGAGCACGCTCGGCGCCTACGGCGGCGGCATCCTGCTGGCCGAACTGGTGATGCTGCTGCTCCAGACGTTGCTCTCCAGCGGCGGACCCTCGGAGCTGGGGGGCGTGACGCCGCGTGAGGCCGGCGGGGGCGCGAGCCTTGCGCCCACCCTCGCGTTCGCCATCGCGCTCATCGTGGGCTCGGGCGTGGCCTTCGCGTCCGGCTTCGTGGGCGCGTCCCGGGCACAGCGGCTGTCGCTACCCGAGGCCACCATCGGCGTCTTCTACCTGGGCCTGCCCATCCCGCTGCTCCTGTCGCTGATGGAGCGCGTTCCGTCGTTGCAGCTCGCGCTGGGCTACCGGCTGCGGGAGGTGACGTACGTCGCGGGTCTCCTGGGCCGGCCGGAGCTGGGGTACTGGCTCGTCTTCGCCGCGCTGGTGCTGGCCCTGGTGCTGGGCATCAACACGGGCTTCATCGCCGCGGGCAGCGGCCGGGTGGACCTGCGGCTGGGCTTCGAACTCTTCGTCGCCCGGCGCCACGTGGCCGTGTTCCGCCCGTCGCTGCTGTTGGGCGCGCTGGCGGTGCTGATGTTCGGCATCATCCCGCCGCTCATCATCTACTTCATCATCCGCGGGGCGGAAGCCGCCGTGGAGCGCACGCGCGTGAAGTCCCTGGGCCTGGCGGATCCGCTGGCCGCCGCGTCCGCGCAGCACCGGATGAAGCTGCACGAACAGTCCCCCACCATGATGATGACCGCGCTGTCGGTGGGCGGCGTGGGCGTGGGCGTGATGGCGCTCATCATCGTCCTCAGCGTGATGAGCGGCTTCGAAGCGGACCTCCAGCAGAAGATCCTGGGCACCAACGCGCACGCGGTGGTGTCCAAGTACGCGGGGGAGCTGCCCGAGTACGCCAAGGTGATGGAGCAGGTGAAGCGCGTGCCCGGTGTCGTGGGCCAGACGCCCTTCATCATCAACCAGGTGATGATCGCGTCGGAGGGCAACGTCGACGGCGTCATCATCAAGGGCATCGACCCGGACTCGGTGGGCACGGTGACGGACCTGCCCCAGAACATCCTGCCCGGCGGCGACCTGGGCCACCTGGAGCAGCCGGGGAAGATCCTCCCCAGCCGTGCGGTGGACGACGACGACGACGCGAAGCCGAAGGACGAGGAGGACCCCATCATCGGCAAGTCCTCCGCGCCCGCGAAGCCCACGGTGCTGCCGGGCATCATCGTCGGCCGCGAGCTGGCCGCGTCGCTGCGCGTGGTGGTGGGCGACCGGGTGAACGTCGTGTCACCGCTCGGCACGGAGCTGAGCCCCTCGGGTCCCATCCCCAAGAGCCGCGCGTTCCGGGTGGCGGGCGTCTTCTACTCGGGCATGTACGAGTACGACTCCAAGTTCGTCTACATCCTGCTCAGGGAAGCGCAGGACTTCTTCAACGTGAAGGGCGCCACCGGCATCGAACTGAAGGTGGCGGACATCGACGACGCCCGGCGCATCTCCAACCAGGTGGTGCGCGTGCTGGGCGGCTATCCCTACCGTGCGCGCGACTGGGGGGAGATGAACAAGAACCTCTTCTCCGCGCTGCGCCTGGAGAAGCTGGTGATGGGCATCATCCTGTCCATCATCATCATCGTCGCCGCGGGCCTCATCGTCGCCACGGTCATCATGCTGGTGCTGGAGAAGCGGAAGGAAATCTCCGTCCTCAAGGCCCTGGGTGTCCCGGACGGCGGCATCGTGAAGATCTTCCTCGCCGAAGGCCTCCAGATTGGCGTGGCCGGGGGCCTGTTGGGCCTGTTCTCCGGGCTCGCGTGGTGCCTCTTCATCGAGAAGGTCGGCATCAAGTTGGATCCGGAGGTGTATTACATCCCCGCGCTGCCGGTGCGCATCGAACCGGTGCAGACGGCACTGGCGGTGGTCATCGCGGTGCTCGTCACCTATCTGGCGTCCATCTACCCGGCCCTCAAGGCGAGCAGCGTGGAACCGGTCGAAGGTCTGAAGGCGGAGTAGCCATGGCGCTGTTGTCCATCCGCAACGTCTTCAAGAGCTACTTCCTGCACGGCAAGCGCATTGACATCCTGCGCGCCGTGTCGTTGGACATCCACGCCGGGGAGCTGATCTCCATGGTGGGGGCGTCCGGCGCGGGCAAGAGCACCTTCCTGCACGTCCTGGGCACGCTGGACGCCCCGGCCGCCGGTGAGGTGCTCTTCGAGGGGCGCTCCGTCTTCTCCATGAACGACGCGGAGATCGCCGAGTTCCGCAACCGCACCATCGGCTTCGTCTTCCAGAGCCACTACCTGCTGCCGGAGTTCACCGCGCTGGAGAACGTGGCCATGCCGGCCCTCATCCAGCGCCGGGAGCGTTCGGGGGCCTACACCTACGCGCGGGAGCTTCTGGAGCGCGTGGGCCTGGGCAGCCGCGTGGATCACCGCCCCGGGGAGCTGTCCGGCGGCGAGGCCCAGCGCGTGGCGCTCGCGCGGGCCCTGGTGCTCAAGCCCGCGGTGCTCCTCGCGGACGAGCCCACCGGCAACCTGGACCCCACCACGGGCGAGGGCATCCACCAGCTCCTCCGGGACGTCAACCGGGACCTGGGGATTACCGCCGTCATCGTGACGCACAACGAGACGCTCGCCCGCTCCATGCCCCGCCGTCTGCGGCTGGCCGGCGGGCAGGTGTCGGAGGCCTGATGGCCGCTCGCTTTTGGATTGAGGGGCCCTTGGCCCATCCCGTAGATTGCCCCGCCTTTTCCTGGCCGGACTGCACTTGAGGCTCACCGTTCTGCGCAAGTCATTGCCCCCGCTGCTGGCGGTCGCCCTGTGGGCGCTCTGGTCCGGTCCTGCCCACGCCCAACTGGACGTGGACGCGGGCTCGCCGGCCATCGTCCCGCCGTCCACCTCCGCCGCCACCCCCGTCGCCGCTCCGGACGCGGGCACCGAACCCGGTCTCGACGCCCCCCTCGCGGAGTCTCCCGACGAGGACGCGAACGTCTCCGCCGCGGACCGCGTGGTGGAGGTCCGCATCGAGGGCAACCGCCGCGTGGAGGCCGAGGCCGTCCGCCGCGCCCTTCGCACCAAGGTCGGTGACGCGCTCGTCGGCCCCCGCACCTCGGAGGACCTGCGCGCCGTCTGGGCCCTGGGCTACTTCTCGGATGTGCAGTTGCTCGTCCAGCGCCTGCCTGCCGGCATCGCCTACGTGGTGCGCGTCGTGGAGCGCCCCACCATCCGCGCCGTGAAGCTCCAGGGCAACGAGGAGCTCAGCGCGGAGGACCTGAAGGAACAACTGGAGCTCAAGCCCGGCACCATCCTCGACATCGAGGCGGTGCGCGCGACGCAGAAGAAGATCCAGGAGAAGTACGTCGAAAAGGGCTACTTCCTCGCGGAGGTGACGTACCGCCTGGACCCGGTGGAGCAGGGCGCCGCGGTCAACGTCGTCTACGTCATCAACGAGCACTCGAAGGTGATGGTGAAGCAGATCAACCTCCTGGGCGCCCAGAAGGTCTCTGCCGAAGAGCTCAAGGCGGTGATGATCACCCGCGAGGGCGGCTTCCTGTCCTTCTTCACCGGCGAGGGCACGTACCGCGAAGAGGCCTTCCAGCGCGACCTCGCGGTCATCCAGATCGCCTACTACGACCGCGGCTTCATCAACGTGCGCGTGGACAAGCCCACCGTGCAGTTGTCCGCGGACAAGCGCGACATCTACATCACCCTGCACATCGTCGAAGGCGACCCGTACGACATCGGGAAGATCGACTTCGCGGGCGACCTGGAGCGTCCGCCGGAAGAGCTGGCGAAGCTGATGAAGTCGCGTCCCAAGGAGCGCTTCAACCGCGGCCAGCTCTCCACGGACATCTCCTCCGTCTCCGACGTGTACTTCGACAAGGGGTACGCCTACGCCAACATCAACCCCGTCACGTCCGTCAACGCCGAGGACAAGACGGTGGACCTCACCTTCGACATCCAGAAGGGGCCGCTCGTCAACATCGAGCGCATCGACGTCGTCGGCAACAACAAGACCCGCGACAAGGTCATCCGCCGCGAGCTGCGCGTCTACGAAGGCGAGCTCTACAACGGCACCCAGGTGCGCCGCAGCCGCGAGCGCGTCACCGCGCTGGGCTTCTTCGAGACGGTGGAGATCACCCAGCACCCGGGCAGCTCCGACAACGCCATCGTGTTGCAGGTGGAGGTGAAGGAGAAGGCCACCGGCACCTTCCAGGTGGGCCTGGGCTTCTCCAACGTGGAGAACTTCATCTTCACGGCCCAGGTGTCGCAGAACAACTTCCTCGGCTGGGGCCAGAGCGTCTCCGCGTCCGCCCAGATTTCCGGCCTGCGCTCGCTCGTGCAGTTGTCGTTCTACGACCCGTACTTCCTCGACACGAACTACCTGCTGTCCGCGGAGTTCTTCCGCGTGCAGGCGGACTACGAGGGCTTCATCCGCAACTCCACGGGCGGCACCGTGTCCCTGGGCCGTCAGCTCGTGGACGACGTGCTGGCCACCGTCGGCTACACGCGGGAGTACGTGGACGTACAGGCGGGGCAGGGCATTGGCGCGGTGTTGCTCGCCAACCAGTTCCAGTCCGGCACCACCAGCGCGCTGCGCCTGTCCGTGCAGTTCGACCGCCGCGACAACCGCCTCTTCCCGTCGCGCGGCTTCATCCACTACGGCTCGGTGGAAACGGCCCCGTCCTTCCTGGGCGGCACGTTCCTCTTCAACCGCTACACCGCCTACTCGCGCCTGTACTTCCCGCTGCCCCTGGGCTTCGTCTTCAAGACCAACGCCACCATGGGCTACGTGCAGCAGCTCGACTCCAGCAAGCCGCTGCCCATCAGCGAGCTGTACTACGTGGGCGGCATCAACACGATCCGCGGCTACTACCTGCGCAGCATCAGCCCCACGCTCCTGGTGCCCCGCGCGGACAACCCGGACGCCAACGTCACCGAGTTCCGGGTGGGCGGCAACAAGCAGCTCATCTTCAACTTCGAGCTGGAGTTCCCCATCTTCGAGAAGGCCGGCCTGCGCGGCGTGCTCTTCTACGACGCGGGCAATGCCTTTGGCTCAAACGAGAAGTTCTTCGAGGACCGGCAGGACAAGCTGCCCCTCGGGCTCTTCCACTCGGCGGGCTTCGGCTTCCGCTGGTTCTCGCCCATCGGGCCCCTGCGGTTCGAATGGGGCATCCCGCTGACCAAGCGGCCGTCGGACGACCCCATCCTGTTCGAGTTCACGATCGGTAACTTCTTCTGATAGGCATCGACCCCGGCTTCCCCGGCCATCCCACCTCCTCAAGAAGTGGGAGTGAACAGGCCGGGGGGGTGGACGTCGGAGTCTGCAGCACCCTTTTCGAGGAGCCGTAACCCATGTCGCTTCGAAGCACCCTGGCGGCCGCCGCCACTGTCCTGTCGCTTGCCCTTCCGGTTGCCGCTTCGGCCGCCGACCTCAAGGTGGCCTACGTCGACCTGCAGCGCGTGCTGCTGGAGGTGGATGACGGAAAGGCCGCCAAGCAGCGTCTGCAGAAGTGGCTGGAGGCCCGCCAGAAGGAGATCGACGGCGAGCAGGAGACGCTCCGCAAGGAGAAGGACCTCCTCGACAAGCAGGCTTCCGCGATGAGCGAGGCCACGCGCACCCAGAAGGCCACGGAGCTCCAGAAGAAGGTCATGGAGCTGGCGCAGAAGTACGAGCGCAGCCGCGCTGAAGCCGCCAACAAGGAGCGCCAGGAGATGGAGCCCATCATCTCCCGCATCGACCAGGTCATCGCGACCATCGCGGAGCGGGACGGCCTGGGCTTCGTGCTGGACAAGCGCGACTCCGGCATCGTCTTCGCGCTGGGCCAGTACGACATCTCCAACGAGGTCGTGCGCAGCTACAACAACACCAAGAAGCCCGCGCCGGTGGCCAAGGACGCCCCGGTCAAGAAGTAGGCGACAAGAGGAACCGCCCCCGTGCCCTCCGCACCTTCCGCGCACCGGCTGGGGGACATCGCCGCCCACGTGCGCGGTGAACTCCTCGGCGACCCCGGACTGCTCGTCCACGGCCTGAACGGGCTGGAGGAAGCAGCCTCCGGGGACGTGTCGTTCTACGGCAACCCCCGCTACCGCAAGCAGTTCGAGGCGACCCGCGCCTCGGCGGTGCTGGTGGGGATGGACACCCAGGCCCGCGACGGCGTGGCGCTGGTGCGGGTGCACAACCCGCATCTGGCCTACGCGAAGCTCCTGGCCCTGTTCCACCCGGCCACCCGACCGGAAGCGGGCATCCACCCGTCCGCCCACGTCCATCCATCCGCCGTCATCCACCCGGAGGCGACGGTGCGCGCTGGCGCGGTGGTGGAGAAGGGCGCCCATGTCGGGGCCCGCTCGGTGCTGCACCCTGGCGCCTACGTGGGCGAGGACGCGCGCGTGGGCGACGACTGCGTGCTCTACCCCCACGCCACGGTGCGCGAGCGCTGCGTGGTGGGCTCGCGCGTCATCCTCCACGCCTCGTCGGTGGTGGGCGCGGATGGTTTCGGCTTCGCGTTCAACGCGGAAGGCGAGGACGGGCCGGAGCACTTCAAGATTCCCCAGGTGGGCATCGTCCGCATCGAGGACGACGTCGAAGTGGGGGCCTGCACCTGCATCGATCGCGCGACGGTGGGCGAAACGGTGGTGGGGCGGGGGACGAAGCTCGACAATCTCGTGCAGATCGCCCACAACGTGCGCGTGGGTCCGCTGTCGCTCATCTGCGCGCAGGCGGGCGTGTCGGGTTCGGCGGAGGTGGGCACCGGCGTGGTGCTCGCGGGGCAGGTGGGCGTGGTGGGCCACATCCGCGTGGGAGACCTGGCCAAGGTGGGCGCGCAGTCCGGCGTCGCCCATGACGTCGCGGACGGGCAGATTGTCAGCGGCAGTCCCGCCATCCCCCACCGCGACTGGCTGCGCGCCAGTGCCGCGTCGGGGCAGATGGCGGATCTGCTCAAGGAAGTGCGCGCCCTGCGCCGCAGGGTGGAGACGCTGGAGAAGGAGAAGGGCGGATGATGGACATCAGCGAGATCCAGAGCCTGCTGCCGCACCGCTATCCGTTCCTCCTGGTGGACCGGGTGGTGGAGATCGTGCCGGGCCAGAAGCTCACGGCGTACAAGAACGTCACCATCAACGAGCCCTTCTTCAACGGCCACTTCCCGGGCCACCCCGTCATGCCGGGCGTGCTGATTCTCGAAGCGCTCGCCCAGGCCACGGCCATCCTTGCGTACAAGACGGAAGCGATGGATCCCTCGCGGCTGGTGACGTACCTGATGGGCGTGGACAACGCGCGCTTCCGCAAGCCGGTGGTGCCCGGCGACCGGCTCCAGTTGGACATCGAGGTCATCCGTCACAAGGGCGCCATCTGGAAGACCAAGGGCCTGGCGACGGTGGATGGTGTGAAGGTGGCGGAAGGGGAGTTCCTCGCCACGGTGGTGGACAAGAACAAGGCCGCCAAGGGCGACGAGAGCGCGGCGTCGTAGGCGCGACGCGCTGCTGAGGAGAGAAGCACATGGCGCAGGTTCATCCCACCGCGGTCGTCCATCCGGGGGCCCGCCTCCACGACACCGTCGTCGTGGGGCCGTTCTCGGTCATTGGTGAGCACGTCGTCATCGGCGCGGGCTCGCGCATCGGGCCGCATGTCGTCATCGAGGGGCGCACGACGCTCGGTGAGCGCAACCACCTCTTCCAGTTCTGTTCGGTGGGCGCGGCGCCCCAGGACTTGAAGTACGCGGGCGAGGACACCGAGCTCATCATCGGCGACGACAACCAGATCCGTGAGTTCGTCACGGTCAACCTGGGCACGGTCAGCGGAGGCGGGGCCACGCGCCTGGGCCACCGAAACCTGCTGCTCGCCAACAGCCACATCGCGCACGACTGCGAAGTGGGCAACGAGGTCCTCCTCGCCAACGGCGCCGCGCTCGCGGGCCACGTGGTGGTGGAGGACTCGGTGAAGATCTCCGGCCTCGTCGCGGTGCACCAGTTCACCCGGCTGGGCCGCTACGCGTTCATCTCCGGCGGCTCCATGGTCACCATGGACGTGCCCCCGTACTGCACGGTGCAGGGCGACCGGGCCACGCTCGTGGGCCTGAACACCGTGGGCCTGGAGCGCGGCGGCTTCACCGAGGAGCAGATTGGCCGTGTGAAGGAGGCCTACCGCATCCTCTTCCGCTCCAAGCTGGGGCTCCAGGACGCGCTCACGCAGCTGCGCGGCGAACTGTCCGGCCATCCGGAAGTGGATCACCTGGTGAAGTTCGTGGAGCAGAGCAAGCGCGGCGTGACGCGCTAGGCGCACGCCCTTCTCGGGACGGAACAAGGGGGAACGGGTGGAGCGCATCGGGCTCATCGCGGGCAACGGCCAGCTTCCCTTCCTCTTCGCGCGCGCGGCCCGTGCGCGCGGCCTGGACGTGGTGGTGGCCGCGCACCGGGGAGAGACGGACCCGGCGCTCGAAGCGGAGGTGGGCCACTTCTCCTGGGTGCGGGTCGGCCAGGTGGACCGCATCCAGAAGGTCTTCCGTCAGGCAGGCGTCACGCAGGCGGCCATGGCGGGCGGCATCGGCCGCGTGAAGGCCCTCAAGGAAGCCCGGCCGGACCTGGGCGCGGTGCGCATCATCTCGCGCCTGCGCAGCTTCCGGGACGACGCGCTCCTGCGTGCGGTGGCCGCGGACTTCGAGGCGCGCGGCATCACCATCATCGCGCCCACGGACTTCCTGGGCGAAGTGCTGTGCCCGGAGGGCCTGCTGGCCGGCCCCGCGCTCAAGCCCGCCCAGGAGAAGGACGTGGCCCTGGGCCGCGAGGTGGCGGTGCTGCTGGGGCAGGCGGACGTGGGCCAGACGGTGGTGGTTCGCGACGGCCACGTGCTCGCGCTGGAGGCCGTGGAGGGCACCGACGAGACCATCCGCCGGGGCGCGAAGCTGGGAGGCGCGGGCGCCGTGGTGGTGAAGCGCTGCAAGCCGGAGCAGGACCTGCGCTTCGACTTGCCCGCCGTGGGCCCTCGCACCCTGGAGGTCATGGACGAAGTCGGGGCCCGGGTGCTGGCGCTGGAGGTAGGGCGGACGGTGCTGTTGGACGCACCCGCGCTCTTCGCGGGGGCCACCGCGCGGGGCATCTCCCTGGTGGGCGTGAAGTAGGTCCTCCGTCTCCACGGCAGGGTGTTCACGCATTGCGGTGGTTCGGGTGGGGGCGTTGGGCCTAGCGTTCGGGAATCCGTCCCCCCGGGCTGGAGTTGGCTTCCCACCTCCCCCCGCGACGCCGAGGCCGACGCCGCCCATGTCCGTTCGACTCCTACCTTCCGTGGCCCTGTTGTCGGCGCTGGTCGGCCTGCCGTTGCCCGCGTTCGCGGACGCCATCCGGGTGTCCCTGGAGGGCCGCGCGTCCCTGAGCGAGGGCGTCCCCACGTTGCTCGTGCACATCGAGGAGCCCATCACCGGCTTCGAGGTGAAGCTCAAGCGCAGCGACGGCAAGGCGGTGGAGCTCAAGGGCGGTGGCAAGCCGGGCGTCACCCGGCGACTGGCACTGGAGCAGCCGGAAGGGAAGTTCCACTACGAGGGTGAGCTCACGGTGCAGTTCCCGCAAGGCGCGGAGCCCGGCACCATGCCGCTGTCCTTCGACACGGAGCTGTACGGCCCGCTGAAGCTGGAGATTCGCCGCGAGGACGTGGACGTGGCCGCGCGCAAGGTGCGCTTCACGCTGTCCCGGCCCGCGGCGAAGACAGAAGTCACGGTGTTGATGGACACCGGCAAGAACGCCTTCGCGGGCGACGTGGACTTCAAGGGAGCGCCCGCGGGCACGCCGCTGGAGGTGAAGTGGCTGCCGGCGGAGGGCAAGGTGATGCGCATCAGCCTGCGCGCCTTCGACACCTCCAACTACTACACGGGCGTGGACCTCTTCCCCTGGCAGGTGGATGTGCCACACGAGGAAGTGGGCTTTGCCTCGGGCCGCTCGGACATCCCCCCAGCGGAGAAGGGCAAGCTGGAGTCGTCCTACAAAGCCGTCTCCGAAGCGTTGAATAAGTACGGCCGCTGGGCGTCGCTGCGTCTGTACGTGCTCGGGCACACCGACACGGTGGGCGCGACGGACGCCAACCGGGAGCTGTCACTCAAGCGGGCGAAGAGCATCGCCGCCTGGTTCCGGCAGCGCGGTCTGAAGGTGCCGGTGTTCTACGAAGGCTTCGGAGAGCAGGCCCCGGCGGTGTCCACGCCGGACGAGACGGCGGAGGCGGGCAACCGTCGCGCCGAGTACATCATCGCGGTGGAGGATCCGGCGTTGGCGAACGCTCCCTTCACCCCTCGCTGGCGCAAGCCATGAGGTGTCACATGGTGGGTTTCCCTCGCGGCATCCGTTCCCTGCTCGCGGTGGCAGGCCTGGGGCTCGTGGGCGCGGTGGGCTGCGCGAGCACCGTGCCGTACGCGAAGCGCGTGGAGGCGGAGGGTGACAAGTGCACGCTCCTCCAGGCGCTGATGCGGCAGCCCGCACCGGCCCAGGCCGTCCAGAAGTTCGTCGCGGAGGGCAAGGAGGCGAAGGCTCCCGTCGTCGTCTACGTGCGCCGTCCGGAGGAGGCCACGCTGGAGCGCTTCTTCACCGGGGACGCGCAGTGCGCGGACGACTCGTTCAAGGTCGTGCAGGAGAACGTGGTGGACGCGGTGGTGGTGTACCTGCAGGAGGTGCAGGGCGGCTACGCGTACGACGCGCAGCGCTCCAGCCCGGAGCACCTCACCATGGACGGCCGTCCCCAGGGCACCGTGCGCAAGGACGGCACGGTGTGGGTGGCGGGCGCGGACGTTATTTGAGGAGGTCCTTCGCCCCGTCGGCGATGAACTGCACGGCGATGGCGGCGAGGATGAGCCCTGACACGCGCTCCAGGATGGCCACGCCGGACTGACGCAGCACCCGCTGCACCAGGCTGGACGCGCGGAGGATGAAGTAGCTCGCCCCGAAGGTGAGCACCACGGCGGCCACCACCGGCAGCGCGGACACGAAGGAGGTCCCGCTGCGCGCCATCAGCACCATGGCGGTGGCGATGGCGCCCGGTCCCGCGAGCAGGGGAATCGCCAGCGGGACGATGGCCACGTCCTCCTTCACCGCGCCCTCCTCCTCCTCGGTGGGGCTGGTGCGTGTGGAAGACGGCCGGGCGCGCAGCATGTCCAGCGAGGTGATCAGCAGCAGGATGCCGCCCGCGACGCGGAAGGCGCCCAGCGACACCGCGAACACCTGGAAGATGACGCGGCCGAAGAGGGCGAAGAACAGCATCAGGCCGCACGCCACCAGACAGGCGCGCAGGGCGGTGCTGCGGATCTGCTGCTTCGTGTCTCCGGCCGTCATCGCCAGGAACAGCGGCACGACGCCAATGGGGTCCACCACGAAGAAGATGGCGGACAGCGACACGAGGAACGTGGACACCATGCTGGACGTCGTCATGGCGTCAGACGGTGAAGCGCAGCTTCCACACCATGCCCAGCGCTTCCGCGAAGATCTTCTTGTTCATCTTCGAGTGCCCCACGCGGCGGTCCTCGAACACGATGGGTACCTCGCGCACGGTGAAGCCCTTGCGCAGGGTGCGGTAGGTCAGCTCAATCTGGAACGCGTACCCGGTGCTGCGCACCTCGTCCAGGTTGAGCGTCTCCAGCACGCGGCGGTGGAAGCACTTGAAGCCGCCGGTGAGGTCGCGCACGTCCACGCCCAGGATGCTGCGCGCGTACAGCGAACCGCCCCGGCTGATGATCTTCCGGCCCACGCCCCAGTTCACCGTGCCGCCGCCCTGCACGTAGCGCGAGCCCAGCACCAGGTCCGCGCCGCCCTCGGCGGTGTCCAGGAAGAGGGGCAGGTAGGACGGGTCGTGGCTGAAGTCCGCGTCCATCTCCAGGATGTACGTGTAGCCCTCGGCGAGCGCCCACCGGAAGGCGGCCAGGTACGCACGGCCCAGGCCCTCCTTCTTCTCGCGGTGGAGCACGCGCACGCGCGGGTCCTTCGCGGCCAGCTCGTCGGCGATCTGCCCCGTCCCGTCGGGCGAGTTGTCGTCGACGACGAGGATGTCCACGCGGGGATCGGCCGCCAGCACCGCCTGGGTGATGGGCCCGATGTTTTCCCGCTCGTTGTAGGTGGGGATGCAGACCAGCGCACGGTTCTTCATGGCCCGGCGGACATACCCCAAACCCGGCGCCGGAACAGCAGAAGCGGCGAGGGTATCGTCCCTTACCCGTTCCCGGCGGCGGAGCCCGGGGGCAGCAGCTCCAGGACCGTCTGGGCCGCCCGGTGGGCCGCCCCCACTTCTCCCAGGCGCCCGCGCACCTCGGCCAGCCCCTGGACCATCGCGTCGCGGGGGGCGCCGGGCAGCCAGACGCGCCGGACCTCCTCGGAAATCCTCTCCGGGGTCATGTCCCCCTGGAGCAGCTCCGGGACGACGCGCCGGCCCGCCAGCAGGTTGATGAGCGACACGAAGGCCACCTTCAGCATCATCCGGCCCACGAGGTACGTCACCAGCGACACGCGGTAGACGACCACCAGGGGCCGCTCCATCAGCCCCGCCTCCAGCACCGCCGTGCCGGACGCCACCACCGCGGCGTCACTGGCCCCCACCACCTCCGGGGCCCGGCCGTCCACCAGCACGGGCGTCACGCCGCTGCCCTCGAAGCGGGAGGTGATCTCCTCCTTCGCGATGGTGGGCGCCACCGGCACCACCACCTGGAGTCCGGGTCGCTCCGCCGAAAGCAGCTTCGCCGCGGCGACGAGGGTGGGCAGGATGCGGCGGATCTCACTCATCCGGCTGCCCGGAAGCAGCGCGAGCGTGGGGGCGTCCAACGCCAGGCCCAGCCGCTGCCGGAACTCCCGGGCGGTGGCGGCGGCAGGCATCTGCTCCAGGACGGGGCTGCCCACGTAGCGGGCGCTGACGCCGGCCTCCCGGTAGAAGTCCTCCTCGAAGGGCAGGATGCAGAGCATCCGGTCCACCAGGCGCTGGATGGTGCGCACGCGGCCCCGGCGCCAGGCCCAGATCATCGGGGAGACGTAGTAGGCCACCGGGATGCCCAGGGCCTTGAGCTTCTTGGCCAGGCGCAGGTTGAAGTCTGGGATGTCCACCAGGATGGCGCAGACGGGGCGGCGCTCGGCGGCGGCCTGGGCCAGGTCCTTCATGATCCGCAGGATGCGGGGGATGCGGGGCAGCACCTCGGTGATGCCCATGACGGACACCTCCCGGGCGTCGTGGATGAGCTCCACCCCCCGTGCGGCCAGTCGGGCGCCACCCATGCCGAAGAAGGTGAGGTCCGGGCGCAGGGCCTGGAGGGCGGCGACGAGCTCCGCGGCGTGGGTGTCGCCGGAGGCCTCACCGGCCACGACGAGGATGCGGGGGGAGGGCGGCTGCGTCATGGGCGGCAAGAGGCC
>NZ_RAVZ01000106.1 GCF_003611635.1 Corallococcus terminator
GGGCGGAGCGGGGGACATGCATCACGTGGGGACCTCCAGGGGCTGCCCGGGAAGCGGGCAAGGTGCCACCAGTCCACCCGGGATTACATGAATTTCAGCAAAACCTGATTTGTCCACCCACGGTCGTGGCGGGTCCCAAGGGCCCGGATTCACTGCCAGCGGGCCTGTCCGGTGGTATCAAGCGGCCATGTCTGAAAAGCCTTCGTCCCTGTTCGACGCGGTCCCCGTGGAGATGGACTTCCCGGCCGAGGAGCGCCGCGTCCTGGCCTTCTGGAAGGAACGCGGCATCTTCGAGAAATCGCTCAAGGCGAACGAAGGGGCCAAGAGCTTCGTCTTCTACGAAGGGCCGCCCACCGCGAACGGCCTGCCCCACAACGGCCACGTCCTCACGCGCGTCATCAAGGACCTGTTCCCCCGCTACCAGACGATGCGGGGCCACTACGTGCCGCGCAAGGCGGGCTGGGACACGCACGGCCTGCCGGTGGAGGTGGAGGTCGAGAAGGAGCTGCGCATCCACGGCAAGGCGGAGATCGAACGCTACGGCGTCGAGCCCTTCACCGAGCGCTGCATCGAATCCGTCTTCCGCTACACGGCCGAATGGGAGCGGCTCACCCAGCGCATCGGCTTCTGGGTGGACCTGAACGAGGCCTACGTCACCTACCACCGCGGCTTCGTGCAGAGCGTGTGGTGGGCGCTGTCGGAGCTGTTCAAGAAGGGCCTGCTGTACCAGGGCCACAAGGTGGTGTGGTGGTGGCCGCGCGGCGGCACCGCGCTGTCCGCCGCGGAGGTGGGCCTGGGCTACAAGACGGTGGACGACCCCAGCGTCTACGTGGCCTTCCCGCTGCGCGACGCTCCGGACACGGCGCTGCTCATCTGGACGACGACGCCCTGGACGCTGCCGTCCAACATGTACGCGGCCGTCAACCCGTCGGTGGACTACGTCACCGTGGACGCCGGGGACCGCAAGCTCATCATCGCCGCCGCGCTGCGCGAGGAGCTGGCGAAGAAGCTCAAGAAGGACCTCCCGGTCCTGTCCACGCAGAAGGGCAAGGAGCTGGTCGGCAAGCGCTACACGCCGCCCTTCGACACGTACTTCGCGAAGGACGCGGACGCGACGCTGCCCCTCAAGGACGGCGGCGAGGACTCCGTGGGCTGGCGCGTGCTGGCCGCGGACTTCGTCACGCTCGACAGCGGCACGGGCATCGTGCACACGGCGCCCGCCTTCGGCGAGGACGACTACGACGCTTTCCGCAAGGACCGGCTGCGCTTCAAGAACCCGGACGCGCTGGAGATGCGCTGCGCGGTGAAGCCGGACGGCACGTTCTCCGAAGAGGTGCCGCTCGTCACCGGCCGCTTCGTGAAGGACGCGGACAAGGATTTGCAGCGCAACCTGAAGGAGCGCGGGCTGCTCATCCACACGGAGCAGTACCGCCACGAGTACCCCTTCTGCTGGCGCGCGGACGAGGACCCCCTCATCCAGTACGCCCGGCCCGCCTGGTACATCCGCACCACGTCGGTCATCGAGCAGGCCAAGGCCAACAACCAGAACGTCAACTGGGTGCCGGAGCACATCAAGGACGGCCGCTTCGGCGACTTCCTCAACAACAACGTGGACTGGGCCCTGTCGCGCGAGCGCTACTGGGGCACGCCGCTGCCCTTGTGGATCCACTCGGAGACGGGTGAGACGGAGGCCGTGCCGTCCATCGCGGAGCTGCGCCAGAAGCCGGGCAACAACGTGGCCGCCGTGGAGGCGGAGCTGAAGGCGTTCCTCGCTGGCAAGCCGCACGAATCCAACGCGGAGCACCTGCTGGTCCACAAGCCGTGGATCGACAAGGTCACCTACGAGAAGGCCGGCACCAGCGGGAAGTTCCAGCGCGTCCCCGAAGTGGTGGACGTGTGGTTCGACTCCGGCTGCATGCCCTTCGCGCAGTGGGGCTTCCCGCACGCGGAGGGCTCCAAGGAGACCTTCAACCGCGCGTTCCCGGCGGACTTCATCTCGGAGGCCATCGACCAGACGCGCGGCTGGTTCTATTCGCTGCTGATGGTGAGCACGCTCATCTTCGACGAGGAGACCCAGAAGCGCATGGGCCTCACGCCGAAGCGTGAGTGGCCCATGCCGTACAAGAGCTGCATCGTGCTGGGCCACGTCTCCGACAAGGAGGGCAAGAAGGAGTCCAAGTCCAAGGGCAACTACACCCCGCCGGAGATCATCCTGGACGAGGTGCGCATGGACTTCGCGGTGCTCACCGCCACGGAGGCTGGCGTCCCCGCGGAGCCCGGCGTGGCGCTCATCGCGCGCGAGGACCTGGAGGGCCTGGACACGCAGGAGGGCGCCCGCGTGCAGCTCTTCCGCCCGGACCGGCCGGACGCTGCCGTCACCGTGACGGTGAAGGTGCACAAGAAGCTCAAGCGCCGCGTGGTGCTGCTGGCCCCCGCGGAGCTTCAGGCGCTGGACGTGAAGCCGTCGGCGCGCGGCGCGGACGTGATGCCGGTGGAGGTGCCCCGGCTCGCGGCCGGTGAGCGCGTGGTGCTCAAGGACCCGGCGACGAAGGCCCCGGGTGCGGACGCGTTCCGGTGGTTCTTCTACGCGGCGAGCCCCACCTGGTCCAACACGCGCCACTCGCTGGCGAACGTGCGGCTGTTGCAGAAGGACTTCCAGGTCAAGCTGCGCAACGTCTACTCGTTCTTCACCATCTACGCGAACATCGACGGCTTCAACCCGGCGAAGGGCAACGCGGGCGCGACGGAAGCGCCGTGGATTGCCATCCGCAAGAGCGAGGGCTGGCGCGCGGTGAAGGACCGGACCGTCCTGGACCGGTGGATCCTCTCCGAGGTGCAGCTCACCCTGCGCGACGTGGCGAAGGCGCTGGACACGTATCAGGTGTACGACGCGGCCCAGCGGATGGTGGCGTTGGTGGACGCGCTGTCCAACTGGTACCTGCGCCGCAGCCGTTCGCGCTTCTGGGCGCCGGGCTTCGAACAGGACAAGCAGGACGCGTACTTCACGCTGTACGAAGCGCTCACCACCATCACCGCGCTGTCCGCGCCGTTCATCCCGTTCTTCACGGATGAGATGTGGGGCAACCTGGTGGTGAAGCCGTGGCCCAAGACGCAGCCGGAGAGCGTGCATCTGGCGCGCTTCCCGGACGTGGACGCAAGCCTCATCGACGAGGGGCTGGCCGCGGAGATGGGCGCCGTGCGCGAGCTGGTGTCGCTGGGCCTCAAGGTGCGCACGGACAACAAGCTCAAGGTGCGCCAGCCGCTGTCCCGCGCGGACGTCATCCTGTCGCGCCGCGAGCTGTCCGAGCGCGTGGCCGTGTACCAGGAGCTCATCTCCGACGAGCTGAACGTGCACACCGTGAAGCTGGTGGAGCCGGGCAGCCCGGAGGCGGACGTGGTGCGCTACCGCGTGCGTCCCAACCTGCGCGCCATGGGCAGCCGGCTGGGGCCCAAGCTCGCGCCGGTGCGCAAGGCGTTCGACTCCGGCGACGGCCGCGCGCTGCACCACGAGCTGCTCCAGACGGGCAAGGTGGCCCTCAACGTGGGCGGCGAGGACATGGTCTTCCCGGCCGAGGAGCTGGAGACGCTGGTGGAGGCGCAGCCCGGCTACGCCGCCGCTGGCTCGGGCGTGGGCGTGGTGGTGCTCCACACCCAGCTCACCCCGGCGCTGGAAGACGAGGGTCTGGTGCGCGAGCTGCTGGCGCGCGTGCAGGGCGCTCGCAAGGACATGAACCTGGGCTACACCGACCGCATCCGCCTGTGGGTGGACGGCGATGACCGGGTGAAGCGCGTCGTCGACGCGGCCCGCGAGGAAGTGTCCCGCGAGACGCTGGCCTCGGAGATCCACGTGGGCCCCGAAGGCCTCAAGGGCACCGAGGAAGAGGACAGCCTCAACGGCCTGCCCGCGCGCATCCGCGTCGAGCGCGCCTGAGTCGTTGACGCCCCAAGAGGGCGAAGCGCTCCGGGGTAACACCCCACCCGGGGCGCCAAACACAGACAGGCCGTGTGGCAGCGGGAAGGACCGGGAGGGCGTCACCGCCTCCCCGCCCGACTCCCGCCTTGCCGCGTCAACGGGGGCCGTGCTACGCGACGGGCCTCCCCTTGATTTCGCAAATCATTCTCAACATGCCCATCCTGTCTCGAAGCCGTGCGCGCCTCCTCATCCCGGGAGCGCTGCTCGGCGCTTCGGTCGTCCTGTCCTCGTCGGCCCTGGCCCAGGAGCCCGTCGTGCCGCCGGAGTCCTCGGCGCCCTCGGAGTCCCCCGTCGTGTCCCCGTCCGAGGCCCCTGCTCCGGCACCGGCGGCCTCCACGGAGCAGGAGGAGACCTTCACGCTGCCCACGGTGAACGTGGAGGCGGAGCGGGAGCGCGCCAACGGGCCGGTGAAGGGCTTCACCGCGCGCCGCAGTGGCAGTGGCACGAAGACGGACACGTCGCTGCTGGAGACGCCGCAGTCGGTGTCGGTGGTGGGCCGGGCGCAGATGGATGCGCAGCAGGCGCAGTCCGTGGTGGAGGCCACGCGGTACACGCCCGGCGTGCGTTCGGAGACCTTCGGCGCGGATTCGCGCAACGACTGGTTCCTCATCCGGGGCTTCACGTCGCAGGAAGGCGGCTACTTCCAGGACGGGCTCCAGTTGTACTCCAGCAGCTTCGCCACCTGGCGCATCGAAACCTTCGGCCTGGAGCGCGTGGAGGTCGTGCGCGGCCCCGCGTCGGTGCTCTACGGCGGCACGTCGCCGGGCGGCCTCATCAACCTGGTGGGCAAGCGTCCGCCCACGGATGGGCCGGTGCGCCACGTGGAGGTGGGCGTCAACGAGTTCGCCAACGGCTACGCGGGCGTGGACCTGGGCGGCTCCATCGACGCGGGCAACCACTGGCGCTACCGGGTGACGGCGCTGGCGCGCGGTGGCGGCACGCAGGTGGACGACATCGACAACAACCGGCTGTTCCTCGCGCCGGCGCTCACCTGGGCGCCCACGGAGCGCACGTCGCTGACGCTCTACGCGAGCCTGCTGGCGGACCGCACCCGGGGACAGAACTTCCTGCCCTACGTGGGCACCGTGGTGGACGCGCCGTATGGCCGCATCCCCACCGACTTCTACACCAGCGACAAGAGCCTGGACCGCTTCAAGCGCGACCAGCGCTGGTGGGGCTATGAGTTCGCCCACCGCTTCGGCGACACCTTCACGGTGCGCCAGAACCTGCGCTACGCCCTGCTGGACCTGGACTTCCAGACGCTCTACGGCGTGGGCTACGCGGGTGACCCGGCGGATGCGCAGTTGGCGCGCGGCAACTTCGTGACGCTGCCGAGCGCGAACCTCTTCACCGTGGACACCCAGGGCGAGGCGCGCTTCACCACCGGCCCCGTGCACCACACGGTGCTGGTCGGCGTGGACTTCAAGCACTACCGGCTGGACGACGAACAGGGCTTCGAGGCGGGCGTGCCGCTGGACCTGCTGAACCCCGTGCGCGGCGACTTCACGCCCACCACGACGCGCTACACGGACAACCGCTCCACGCAGGACCAACTGGGCGTCTACCTCCAGGACCAGGTGCGCTTCGGCGAGCACCTGGACCTCGTGGTGAGCGGGCGTCACGACTGGGTGGGCCTGGCCGTGGACAACGCGCTGGCGCCCACGGCCAGCTACGACGGCAGCGAGAGCGCGCTGAGCGGTCGCGCGGGCCTGCTCTACCGCTTCGACAGCGGCGTCGCGCCGTACGTGAGCATCTCGCGCTCCTTCAACCCGGTGGCCGGCACGAAGACGGACGGCACGCTGTTCGAGCCGGAGACGGGTCAGCAGTTGGAAGCGGGCGTGAAGTTCCAGCCGGAGAACACGCGCCTGATGGTGGGCCTGTCGCTCTTCGAATTGAAGCGCCAGAACTTCGTCACCACCGACGGCGCCTTCAACCAGCTCCAGATTGGCGAGGTGCGCTCGCGCGGCTTCGAGGCGGAGGCCAACGCCACGCTGCTGCGCGGCCTGAGCCTCATCGGCTCCGCGTCGCTGTACTCGCTCGAAATCACGGAAGGCACGGAGCTGGAGCTCGGCAAGCGGCCGGTGGGCGTGCCGGAGGTGATGGCGTCGCTGTGGCTGGACTACACCTTCCAGGATGGCGCGCTGCGAGGCTTCGGCGCGGCGGCGGGCGTGCGCGGCGTGGGAGCGTCCTACGCTGACCGTGAGAACACGCTGGAGGTGCCGGGCTTCACGCTGGTGGACGTCGGCGTGCACTACGAGCGCGGCCCGTGGAAGGCGGCGCTCAATGCCTCCAACGTCGGGGACAAGACCTACGTGTCCTCGTGCAGCTCCGCGTCGGCCTGCTTCTACGGCGAGCGCCGCCGCGCGTCCGCCAACGTCGGTTACACTTGGTAGTCGTCACGCGTTGACGAGGGGTCCTTCCGGAGCATCACCGCCCGGAAGGGCCTCCACCGTCCGGCGCCTGCGCAGCCCCCAGGCGAGCCCCCCACAGCACAGGGCCATGCAGCACAGCAGCAGCTCCGACAGGAACACCGGGGGCAGTCCCCGCGCCAACGCCGTGAACAGGTTCGCGTCGCGGAGCGCCACGTCGCCCACCACCACCCCGCCGAACAGCACCGCGGCCAGCGCACACAGCACGCTGGCCATCTGTCGGGGTGCCCACCGCGGCACGAGCGCGACGACGACCGCGAGCGCCCACGCGCCCACGTACAGGCCGAACTCCCAATCCGCCCGTCGCGCCAGCGCCCACGGCAGCACGCGGTTCGCGGCGAAGTAGACCGCCGTCCCGAAGGCGAGCCCCGACGACACACCCACCGTCAGCCGCTCCAGCACCCGGTTGCCCCGGTGCTTGCGCGAGGGGTCCCGGCGCTCCAGCCACACGAGGTTGCCGGTGATGAGCACCGCGCACATCGCCAGCGCGAGCAGCGCGTAGAGCGGCTTCATCAGCGCCTCCGCGAACCGGCCCGCATGCAGGTCGAAGAGGAGCCGCTCGAAGGTGAAGGCCGGCGTGCGGGAAGCAACGCTGGACCCGAACGTCTCGCCGCTCACCGCATCCACATGGGCGAAGTGATCCGGCCCCAGGGGCGCGAGCTGGAAGTACACACCGGCCCAGGCCCTGGCATCACCGGCGTGGTGGAGCTCCACGTAGCGGGGAATGCCCTCCGCGCCAGGGACCGACTGGCGAGCACGCGCCACGACGGTGTCCAGCGACAGCATGGGCGACTCGCGCCCGGTGGCGTCACGCAACGGTTGCTCGTGTCCGCGAAGCCGCGTCACCCGGTCCGCCTGGCCGCGATACACCGTGGAGCCGAAGCCCTGGGCCGCGAGCGCCGACAGACACAGCACCGCGCCCGACCACGCCAGCATCGCGGTGAAGGGCAGCCCGAAGACGCCCAGCACCTTGTGCGCATCCGACGCGGAGAAGCGCGGCTTCGCAGTGGGCCGGAAGCGCCACCACTGCGCGCGCAGGTCCTTCAGGTGGATCCACAGGCCGCTCACCAGCGCCATGAGCAGCGCGACGGACACCACGCCCGTGAACTCCATGCCCCACGGCACGCGGTAGAAGAAGTGCATCCAATACAGCTCACTGGCCAGCCGGCTGCGCTCCGGCAGCGCGGTGCCGGTGGCGGGGTCCAACCACAGCACGCGCAGCCCCGAGGGTTCGAAGAGGTACGCGGTGATGAACCGCGTGTCCTCGTGCGTGAGCAGTCCCACGTGCGAGCCCACCGGAAATGGCCCCTGCTCCTTCACCCGCGCGAGCATCGCGTCGAAGGACGGTGGGGCCTCCGAAGCCGGGGCGACGTGGAGCGCGGGCTCCTGCCAGAACTCCAGGTCCTCGCGGAACATCGCGAAGACGCCACAGAAGAAGATGACGAACAGGAAGAGGCTGGCGATGACGCCCGCCCACGCGTGCAGGTCGAACTGGATGCGGAAGGTGCGAGGCGACAGCTTCATCCCGGCCCCCGCACGACCAGCGCGAGCGCCACCGGCACCACCACCGCCAGACACACGCTCCAGGCCACCCGGCCGCTCCTCGCCAGGGGCAGCGTGCACGCGAGCCCCACCCACACGGGCAACACCGAGTGGAAGCCCACCGCGAACGCCAACGGCCCCGACACCGGCAGGAAGGCCATCACCGCCGCGCCCACCGCGAACGCCGCGAGCGGCGCCCCCACCACGGTCGCCAGCGTCCGCGCGGCGGAGTGGTTCGCGGCCTTGTCCTCGCGAAGCGCGCTCATGACCCGAAGCCCAGCAACAGCACGGGCACCAGTCCCACCGCGCCGCTCACCCACGCGACCGAGCGAGCCCGCGCGGGCCAGGGCGCCAGCAGCAGCACCAGCACCGAGGCCACCGTCATCGCGAGCACCGACAGCACCAGCAGCCCCGCCACCGGACCGAAGTCTCTCAGACAGCACGCCAGACACGCGAACCCTGGCACCACCGCGAGCCACCGCGAACGGCGCCCCGCCCCCAACCACGCCACCGCCGACACGCAGAACGCCAGCGCCGCGAAACTCAGCATCGTGGGCACCCGACGACCCGGCTTCCTGATTCGAAGTTGATAATGACTTGCATCCTCATCAGCCCCTCCCGCCCCTGTCAAGGAGGACGGATGCGGGCTCCGAGCGTCGAAGCACGGACAGAGTGGCCCGCTCGCGCTCCCCGCGCGGGCTCACTCCCGGATGATGGCGGGATGAGCGAAACCACGCCCCTGAAGGGAAGCTGTCACTGCGGTGCGACGACGTTCGAGGTCACGTCGCCGCCGAAAGAGGTCACCCGCTGCAACTGTACGTTCTGCACCAAGCGGGGCCCGCTCTGGGCCTACTACGACCCGGAGCAGGTGAAGTTCACGCGTCGTGAGCAGGTGGGCACGTACGACCGCAACGCGCCCGTCGCGCACCACCACTGTCAAACCTGTGGCTGTGGCACCTGGACGGACACGCCCGTCTGGGAGAACAACGCCCCCGTGCCCGGGAAGTTCAAGGTGGGCATCAACTCGCGGCTGTTCGACGACTTCAACCTGGACGCCGTGCGCGTCGTGTTCCTGGACGGGCGCAACCTCTGGTAGCGCTACTTCGCCGGTGACGGGAAGTCGGTGGACAGCGACAGGTGCTTCCACTGCGCGTCCTCGGCCTTGAGCGCATCGAGCCGCGCGGTCGCGAGTCCGAACGCGTCGCTGCCCAGCAGCAGGTGCAGCGGCGGCGACTCCAGCGCGACCACCTGGAGGAGCACCTGGGCCGCGCGGTCCGGGTCGCCCGGCTGATGGCCGGAGCTCTCCCGCATCCTCTCCGCGACCGCGCCCACCGTGGGCGAGTAGTCCGGCCCGATCGCGGGGATGGTCATGGAGGAGCCCGCCCAGTCGGTGCGGAAGCCGCCCGGCTCCACGATGGTCACCTTCACGCCGAAGGGGGCCACCTCCTTGGACAGCACCTCCGAGAAGCCGCCCACGGCCCACTTCGCGGCCTGGTACGCCCCCAGGCCCGGTGTGGAGAGGCGGCCTCCCACGGACGACACCTGGATGATGTGTCCGGAGCGCTGCGCCCGCAGCACCGGCAGCGCGGCGCGCGTGACGTTCACCACGCCGAACAGGTTGGTGTCGAGCTGCGCGCGGAACGCGTCGTCCGTCATCTCCTCGATGGACGCGAGGTCGCCGTAGCCCGCGTTGTTCACCACCACGTCCAGGCGGCCGAACGCCTCCACGGCGATCTTCACCGCGGACCGGGCCTGCTCGGGCTTCGTGACGTCCAGCGCGACGGCACGGACCCGGTCGCCGTAGCGCTCCACCAACGCGGCCAGTTGCTCTGGCTTGCGCGCGGTGGCGACCAGCCGGTGCCCGGCCGCCAGCACGGCCTCCGCGAAGCTGCGCCCCAGCCCTCGGGAAGAACCGGTGATGAGCCAGACGCGGGACGACTCAGGGGAAGCACCCATGGGAGGACTCCTTTTCAACTAACTGGTTGGTTACATGGATATAACGGGGGCGCGACGGGGTGCAACCCGGAGTGGGCTGGGGCATGTTGGGAAGGTATGGCGGGTGACGCACAGAAGACCCGGCAGCGCCTGTTGGAGGCGGCCGCGGCGGAGTTCTCGGAGCGGGGCATCGCGGGCGCGCGCGTGGATCGCATCGCTGCGTCCGCGGGCTGCAACAAGGCGCTCATCTATTCGTACTTCGGCAGCAAGGAGCAGCTCTTCGACGCCGTCTTCGAAGCGCACGTGGCGGAGGTGGCGCAGGAGACGCCCATCGACGCGAGCGACCTGCCGGCCTACGCGGGGAAGCTGTTCGACGGCTTCCAGGTCCGGCCGCAGGTGCTGCGGCTGGCCACCTGGTACGAACTGGAGCACGGCCCCGAGGCAGGAATCCCCGAGCGGGTGCTCAAGAACAACCAGCACAAGGTGGCGGCCATCACCCGGGCCCAGCGCGAGGGCACGGTCACGAAGCACTTCGCGGCGGACGAGCTGCTGGCGCTCGTGCTGGCGCTCGCCAAGACCTGGTCCTTCCCGCTCTCCTACTGCGCCGGCCCCACGACACCGAGCCCGGCGGAAGTCCGCAGGCGGCGCCGGTCGGTCGTCGAAGCGGTGCGCCTGCTGGTGACGCCTGTCAGCCTCAGTCCGTGAGGTCTGTCACGGCACGCACGTGCCCATGACCTTCCGTCTTCCCTCGAACGCGGCCTGGAGCAGGCCGTGTTCCCGAACTGAAACTCATCCCACCCGCCAGGCATGCGGTCCGGGCAGCGGTGTTCCGAATGGAGTCCTCGCGAGCTCGGGGAGCAGCTCGTACGCAGGCAAGGGTCCCAGGCCCTCCAGTTCGGCGAGCCGCAGGAGCGCCAGTCCGTCGAGGTAGACCTTCCCCGTCGTCGCCGCGACCTCCTCGTCGAAGTCGAGCTGCTTGCGATAGGCGCGATACTCCCACTTGCGTTCCGTCACGAGCACCTGGAGCGCCTGGGAGAATCGCTCCTGATTCTTCCCCATGAGATCACGACATGTGTGCAGTCGCATGTCAGGGTCACCCTCCTCCACCACGGATGCCCAGCGTTCCAGCACCAGCTCCAATCCAGCGATGTCGCGGGGAGCGAGCACCCAGAGGTGCAGGAAGCGGGAGAAGAGAAAATCCTCCTCGTATTCGAGGTCCTGCGCATGCCGCGTCGGGGAAAGACGGGCGATGGCGCGAGCCGTGTCCAGATCACCGGAGGCCAGCGCATCACTGAAACCGCAGTTGTCACTGGTGAGCAGGAACTCCGGCTCGTAGCGCCGCGCCCCTTGAGAGGCGAGTTCCAGGAAGGCGAGCCGAGCCTGCCCGGCTTTGCACAGGAAGCCAGCGAAGCCCTCCGTGTCCGCATCTTGAAGCAGGGCGCAGAGCGCCAGCACCCGGTAGCACACGGCCGCGCTCGAGAAGAGTTCGGCCGGCGGATCCTGGGATTGCGCGAGGGCCTCCAGCGTTTCGGCAAGAATCAGGGACTGATTGTGGCGTGCGATTTCAACGTAGTCGTGACTCATGGAGTCAATGCCACTTCAGCGCCCACGGGATAGAGGGTCGGCCCCGTGACGCCCTCCTTCTCGAAGAGTTCCTTCAAATCGCCGCGAATGAGGGGAATGGACGGTACCGTGGTCGTGCGAAAGAGCCTGGCCTCGGGTGTAACCTTGTTCTCATCCAGAACGAGGCGCCTCACGAACACGAAGCGACGGGGGTTGAACTCACTCGCATCCCCTTCGCTCCGAACCATGTCCACGCAATCCTGGGTTCCGATGAGATTGGCGATGTAGCAGTCCTCGCTGGCAACGCGCCCACGGTGGTTGAGGAGCGTGAAGCGAAGAAATTCGATCTCTCCCCCCCCCCGTGCTGCACAAGGAGCGCTTTCATTCTGGCGGAGACCATGAGGTATCCGAGTGCGTTGGGAATGACGTCGGCAATCTTCAGCCCCTTCTCCTCCTTGGCCATCTGGAAGCGCAGCCCAGGTGGATAGGCGTCCCCCATGCGCACTCCAAGGCCGGGCTTGTGGATGTCGCGCATGCCCTCCGGCATCTTGAAGATGGCGCAGTACCCATCCAACACCTCGCTCATCAGCAGAAAATACGTGTTCGTTCCTGGAGGGGGCGAGGACATTTTCAACTCCCGTTGCGCCAATTCACTTCCTGCACAGGCTGTTGAGTTCCGCCGCCACGCCCTTGCTGATGGCACTGGCTCGTCCGTATTTGACCAGCACGGTGTAGTCGTGACTCATGGAGTGAAGGCCACTTCGGCGCCTACCGGATAGAAGGTTGGCCCGGTCACACCCTCCCGCTCAAGAAGCTCCTTGAAGTCCTGGCGTACGATGGGAATCCTCGGAACAGTCACTGTGCGAAAGAGCCGAACCTCTGGATCCATCTTGCTTTCGTCAAGCACGAGGCGCTTCAGAAAGAGGAACCGGTTGGGGTTGCTTGCCTTCCGCGCCCCATCACTCTTCTCCGCATCAACCCAATCCTGAACGCCAATGACATTCGCGATGTAACAATCTTCACTGGCAACGCGCCCACGATGATTGAGGAGCGTGAAGCGGAGAAACTCAATCTCCACGCCAGCGTGCTGCTCCAAGAGGGTCTTCATCCTCGCGGAGACCATGAAGTAGCCGAGGGCATTGGGGATGATGTCAGCAATCTTCAGCCCCTTCTCCTCCTTGGCCATCTGGAAGCGCAGCCCCTGCGGGTAGGCATCCCCCATGCGCACACCCGTCGCGGGCTTGTGGATGTCAGGCATCCCGGTCGGCGTCAGGAAAATGGCGCAATACCCATCCAGGACCTCGCTCCTGAGGATGAAGTAGTTGTTCTTTGATGAAGATGCAGACTGCCCGTTTTCAATGCTCATGGTTCGGTCATGCTCCGCGCCACTTGTTGATTTCCGCCGCCACCCTCTTCGTCATCGCGGTTGTCCGCCCGAACTGGACCAGGAGAAAGAACTGGTTTTCCTGCCAGCTTTCAAGGTCGCCCCTCAAATCTCCCGCGTTTTCCGCCGTGATGCCATGACCATCTGACTTCTCTCTCAGATCCTGTTTGAGCGAACTGAGAACGGCGAAGCACTCCTGGTTATAGGAGCGATGCCATCCCTTGTGTTTTGGGAGCATCAGGGCGTAGGCGATGTCCCGCATGATGGGCAGGATGATGACGTTCTTGCCATGATTCATGTTGTAGCCGACCGCCATCAGGAACTCGGCTTCCTTCGGCTCCAGCGCTGCGGAGAGCGCCTCATCGGGCATGATGTGATGGTATTCATGCGCGAAGGGGAGATGCCAATCCTTGTAATTCCTGCCCACAAAATGCCAGGCCTTCGGGTTTCCTCGCGGGTCGATATTCTCGATCTCCTTCCGCCCACCTCCCGCTTTTTTGTCCGCATTGGATTGTCGGCCCGTTGGCTTGAATTTCGCCATCACTGCCGGAAGCCGGGCGCTGGGGTCAGCCTGGATGGGGGTGCCCTCGGACATGCGCTCGGTGAAGTCGACTTCGTAGAGGGAGCGTTTCGACGTGGGCGGCACCATGTTGGGAACCGAGCCCGACAACGTCTCGTTGTATCCGTTGGGCCGGTAGGCACATTTCGGATAGGTAGGATCGTCGAAGGCAACTTCATGCCTGCAGACGCAGCCCTCCTGCTTCTTGTGGTCTTTGTGCTTCGTGAGCGTGATGTGTTTGCTGGTCATCTCGACCCTCCCTTCATGCCCGAGAACCTGGAGCGTGGACGTAGAAGGCCCCCCGGGCCCCATCATCTCCCGCGGTCCACACCAGGACATGGTCCGTCCTGGCATACCCGCGCGAGAAGCCACGTGCCGCCATGCACAACCCCACCAGCCCCGTGGCGGCACCGATTTCGCCAAAGCTCGCCGCGGGGGACCACTCGCGAAGGTCCGTGAGCCTTCCCGCCATCCGGAGCTGGACGAGTGCATGTCCCCAGTCCCGCGCCCGGTACGCATCTCCATTCAGGGCGCCGACGATAAGCCCGGTCCGCGCGCCCTGGTCGCGCACCGCATCGAGCGTCTCGAGGATGCCCTGCGAGAGCGCCCTCCCCTGGGCATGCAGCCCGGAGCGCCGGTGAAAGGGCTCTGCCGTCAGACTGGGCGCGTCCAGTAGCGCGTCGACGACGGCGCCACGACGCGACGCGGCCGATGGCCTCTCCAGCATGACGAAGGCCGCAGCCTCACCAGGGAGGATGCCCACAGGGTTCGCGGGCGTCCGCAGAAGACCGAGCTGCCCCAGGGCCGCCACCACCTGCGGTTCCACGAGGCTGTCCACGGCTCCGACGATGCACCGGTCCAGCCGGTCCGTCTCGAGTTGGAGGACGGCCGCCTTCAGCGCTTGGAGCAGTCCGGACTCGCCAAACAGGACACGGTGTTCCCCGGGCGCCGCCCGCACACCCATCGCCCTGAAGAGGTTCGGAATCAGTCGCTGCGTGTACTCCGCGCGTCGGGCGTCGTGCCGGGAAGGCAGCTGGCCCTTCTCCTCGAGCAGTCCCCGATGGAAGTCATTGGAGAGCACGAACTGGAGCCCGCAGCGCGACAACCCCTCCCAAGGCGTATGTCGTCCAAGGTCCCGCAGGCCTGCGCATGCCAGCGCGGTCAGCCGGCCGAGTCCGGTGAACCCCTCCGACACCATGGGAATCGTGTGCCCGCGGGCGGGCTCCGTCTGCTGGACCGACTCGTCATAGACGGAGACCTAGTCCAGGGAGGAAATGCGCAGGATACCCGCGCGGCTGGCGGCGCAACTGCCCTCCACGCCCAGGCCCAGCGCTGACACCATCCCCATGCCAGTGACCGCGAGCACGCGCGTCCTTTCATGCCCCCCACACCCCAGCGGCATGAGCCCACCCTAGCATGCAGGCACGACAGCGCCCCGGACCGCCAGAGACCGCATCCTCCAGCGGCCCATGGGTCACCAGCTCAGTTCGCGGTGAACGTCGTGTCGTTGCGGTACAGCAGCGTCTGAGCCCAGTCCGCCGTGAACACGAGCGTGTCCACGCGGTAGGTGCCCGCGCTCAGCGACGTGGGGATGACGAACGCGGACGTGTAGCTTCGCGTCTGTCCCACCGTGAAGGCCTGCGCCGTGTACGAACGGTCCGTCACCAGCGCCGTGGTGGACGCGTTGCGGATCTCATACTTCACCACCACGGTCTGCGCGGAGGGCGACGTGACCGTGCCCGTCACGTTGAACGACTGACCGCGCGCCACCGACGTGGGGCTCACCGTCGCCTTCGTGGTGGACCACTGCGCCGGCTGCGACAGGCCCGCGTAGTGGTTCTTGAAGACCGCGGCGGCATTGGGAAACTCGGTGACGAAGGTGTTGCCTCCGGTGTTGTCCGCGCTGGAAAGCTGGTGGTGCCCGTCGCTCGCCTGGATGTCGAAGTACGAGTGGTAGCCCACGTTGTTCGCCGGGTTGAAGATGAACGCCAGCATCTGCTGCACGTAGTACGTGTCGTCCCCGCCGCCCATCGTGGCGCCGTCGTTCACGCCCCACTCCGGCACCGACAGCCGCTTGCCATGGGACTGGGCGAAGCTCTTGAACTTCGTCAGCGCTGGCCCGAACTGGCTGTTCCACACCGACTGCCAGCGCGTGAGCGCGCACGAACCGGTGCAGCCCGCCGGAATCGGATAGGACCCGTTCCAGCCCTGGTCGTACATGTCCAACCCGATGTAGTCGACGTACGCATCCCCCGGATACGTCGCCGCCAGGTCCGCCGCGGAGATGTCGTAGTTCGGGTTCCAGTCGAACTCGAAACCAGCGTTCGGCTGCTGCGTGCGCATGGCCGTCACGATGCGCCGGAAGCACCCCGCGAAGTTCGCCTGCTGCCCGTTGCCGGAGTACCAGGGCATCCAGTTGCCGCTGAACTCCCAGCCCAGCCGGATGATGGTGCCCTGGAGCTCATACGCCACGAGGTTCGACGCCAGGTTCTTGAAGCGCTGGTCATACGCACCCGCCGCGCACGACGCGAGGTTGCCCTGCCCGCTGGGGAACATGGACACCGAATAGTTGAAGCGCCGGCCCGCCTTCGCCTTCACCCACGTGCGCCACGCGCCCAACTGCCAGCCCGGGTTCTCGATGTTGCCCCAACTGTCCTTGGCCTGGTGCCCCTGGCCCATCCTCACGTCGTAGCCCAGCCAGGTGGAGTACGCGTTCACGGTGTTCGGCTGCGAGTACACCTCCCCCCGGTACACGCCCGTCAGCGGCGCCGCCGAGAAGGCGGAGGCGGCATACAGCGCGGCCAGCAAGGGGGTGAGGGAGACCGCGGACCGCTTGAGACCTGCATGCATGCTGGAAGCCTCCTGGAGGGGAAAGGAGATATTTCCAGATTCTCTTGATTTAAAGACCTAGGTGTCAATCGATGTCGGAAGTGTCACACGAGGCGCAGGCGTCCGCCGATACGCACCGGGTCCCATGCCCCAGCGGCGCTTGAAGGCCTTGCTGAAGGCGGGCGCGCTTTCGTAGCCCGCGCGTTCTGCGATGGCCTCCAGGCTGTCGTCGGACTCATGCAACCACCGCGCGGAGCGGGTCATCCGCCAGTTCGACAGGTAGTGCAGGGGCGTCTCCCCCACCAGCGAGTGGAAGCGCGCGGCGAACCCGGAGCGCGACAGGCCCACGGCCGCGGCCAGTCGCTCCACCGTCCAGGGCGTGCCGGGCTGTTCGTGCATCAGCGCCAGCGCGTTCCCGATGGCCGGATCCGCCAGCGCCTTCCACCCCGCCTCCCCCGGCTGCGCGAGCAGCGCCTGGGCCCGCAGCGCCTGCACGAGCAGCACGTCCGCCAGACGGCCGACCACGAGGGCGCTCCCCGGCCCCGGCGCGGCGGTCTCCGCGGAGAGGAGCTGCACGGTGGCGGCGAGCGAAGACGCCCTGCTGGCATCCTGCGTGGACAGTTGGATGATGGGCGGGAAGGAGCGCAGCAACGGGTGCGTGGGGTCCACGCCGAACTGGAAGCAGCCGGTGATCAACGTGGTGGTCGCGCCCGGCCCCCCCAGCCGAACGTCCGTCCCCGCCGCGGCCCGGAGCTGCTGGGGAGGGATGAAGTCGCGGGGAACCTTCCGGGAGCCGTCATCCAGAACGTGGGCGGTGGCGCGGGGCAAGAGCACCACGTCACCCGCGGACAGGAACACCGGTTGCTCCAGGCCCTCCACCTGGAGGCGCAGTCCTCCCCGCGTCACCACATAGAAGGATGCATTGACCTTGCGAGGCAGGCGCAGCGCCCACGGTGCACCCATTTCGAAGCGACCAAAGAGCAGCGTCTTGAACCGCAGCGTCTCCAGCACGTCGGAAACCACGTCGGTCTTTTCGTCTGGCGTCCCTGGACGCGCTGACAGTTCTTTTGGACGCAGTGACATTGAGCGTCCATAGCGTCGGTCACATTCTAGGTCCACCTCGTTGATGGAGTTTCCCATGGACCTCGCCGCACCCACCTCCGACCTGACCCGCCTGATGGACGCTCACCTCGCGCTCATCGGCACGGACATCGAACGCTGGCTGAGCCTGTTCGCCGACGATGCCGTCGTTGAATTCCCCTACGCCCCCTCGCTCGGAATGCCTTCCCGACTGGAGGGCATCGAAGCCATCCGGGCCTGGTTCGTGCCCATCACCCAGCGCTTCCAGGGGCTCACCTTCGCGGACGTCCAGCGCTACCCGACCACCGACCCGAACGTCGGATGGATGGAGGTCCACGGCTCGGCGACGCTGCTGCCGTCACACTTCCACTACGAACAGGACTACGTGATGCGCCTACACCTGCGCGAGGGGCGCATCGTCCGCTACCGCGAGTACTGGAACCCCCTGGCCGCTCCGGCGGGAAGCTTCGGCAAGGAGCAGGCATGAAGCCGCGCATCCTCGTCACCGGCGCCTCTGGCAACACCGGACGTCCCATCGCGGAAGCACTGGCTTCGGAAGGGTTCCGGGTGCGGACCGCCACGCGGAGCACGACGCCACCATTCCCCTCCGCCGACCACGTCCGCTTCGACTGGGCGGACCCCACCACGCACGAACCCGCGATGGACGGCGTGGACCGGATGTACCTGCTGCTGCCCCCGCTGGATGCGGACCCGTCCCTCCTCATGAATCCATTCATCGAACGCGCGCTGGCCAGGGGCGTGCGGCGCATCGTCCTGCTCAGCGCCTCCGCCATTCCGGAGGGAAGGCCGGGACTGGGACAGGTGCACCACTTCGTGCGCGAACACGCGCCGGAGTGGAGCGTGCTGCAGCCGTCGTGGTTCATGCAGAACTTCTCCAACCCCCAGAACCAGCACGGGGCCAGCGTCCGGCGCGACGGCATGCTGATGACCTCCACGGACAAGGGGCGCGTCGGGTTCGTGGACGCGGCGGACATCGCGGCGGTCGGCGTCCGGGCCCTCGCGGATGAGCCCTCCCATGACACCGCGCACGTCATCACCGGCCCCCAGGCGCTGAGCTACGACGACATCGCGGCGGTGATGTCCCGGGTGTCGGGCCGCCCCATCCGGCATGTGCATGCGAGTCCGGAAGAGGTGCGCCGACACCTTCAGGAGAAGGCGGGCATGCCGGAGGCCTACGCAAGCCTGCTCGCGGGCCTGGACGTGACCATCCGAGACGGCGCCGAGGACCGCGTGACGGACACCGTGCTGCGCGTCACCGGCCGGGGACCGCGCACGTTCGAAGCCTTCGCACAGGCCCACGCCGACGTCTGGCGTTGAGCACACACCACGCGCCGCATCTCGGCGTATGCACACCTCCGCCCACGCGGGGATGTCCGCTGGAGGGCAGGAGCCCTTACCTCCAGACGGGTTGAGAGGACGCGCACCCGGACGCACGTTGGAGGCCCCGCTCCACCGTGACGACACGGCGGCCCCTTCGCATGAGCACGCCCCCTCCTTCCGGTCCGGACCCCGCCGCCGAGGCATCACTCTCGCCGTCTGACGACGACACCTCCGCGCAGGCTCCAGCCGAGGGCGCCCCGCATCACCGCCGCCTGCGCTGGGGCTGGCTCCTGCTCCTAGCGGGCCTCGTCCTCGTGGCCGTCGTCTTCATGCGACGTCATCCGCCCGCCACCTCCGCGACGACGGCGGCGGGCGGCGCGGACGGTGGACACGGGGGAGCACGGGGCCCGCAGCCCGTGGTGACAGCGCAGGCGACGACGCGCGACGTGCCGGTCTTCATCGTGGGACTGGGCGCGGTGACGCCCACCGCCTCGGTCGCGGTGCATTCACGCGTGGACGGACAGCTCATGCGCGTGACCTTCCAGGAAGGCCAGCACGTCAACGAGGGCGACCTGCTGGCGGAGATCGACCCCCGCCCCTACCTCAGTCAGTTGGAACAGGTGCGGGGGCAGTTGGCCCGTGACGAGGCCGTGCTGGAGAACGCGCGGCTCGACCTGCGTCGCTACACCGCCCTGCTGGAACAGGACTCCGTCGCGCGACAGACGCTCGACACCCAGCGGGCCCTCGTGCGCCAGTACCAGGGCATCGTGAAGGCAGACAGGGGCGCGGTCGCCGCCGCCGAACTCAACCTGGCCTATACGCGCATCACCGCGCCCGTCTCCGGTCGCGTCGGCCTGCGGCTCGTGGACCCGGGCAACATCATCCACGCCGCGGACGCGACCGGCCTCGTCGTCGTCAACACCCTGCAACCCATCACGATGATCTTCTCCATCCCGGAGGATCGCGTGCCGCAGGTCATGGCGAAGCTGGAGGCGCGCGAAGTCCTCGCGGTGGATGCCTTCGACCGCGCCCGGCAGCAGCTCCTGGCCACCGGCACGTTGCTCACGGTGGACAACCAGATCGACCCCAACACCGGCACCGTGCGGCTCAAGGCGACGTTCCCCAACCGCGACTCGCGGCTGTTCCCCCAGCAGTTCGTCAACGCACGCCTGCGCATCGACACCCTGCCTGGCGCCACCGTCGTGCCCACCGCCGCCCTCCAGCACGGGGTACAGGGCACATTCGTCTACGTCGTGCAGCCCGACAACACGGCCCACCTGCGCCCGGTGACGACCGGTCCGACGGACGGCGACGACACCGTCATCACCCAGGGCGTGCATCCCGGTGACGCCGTGGTCGTGGAGGGCGCCGACAAGCTCACGCAGGGGGCCCCTGTCCGACGCCAGCGCGCCCTGTCCTCCGGGCCCGGCGTGGGCGGCAGCGGCGGAGCGGACGGCGGCACGCGCGCTCCGGACGGTGGGCGCTGAATGTCCGAACCCTTCATCCTGCGGCCCATCGCCACGTCCCTGCTGATGGTGGCCCTGCTCCTGGGCGGCGTGCTGTCCTACCGCCTGCTGCCCGTCTCCGCGCTGCCGGAGGTGGACTACCCCACCATCCAGGTCCTCACGTTCCAGCCGGGCGCGAGCCCCGACGTGATGGCCTCCGGGGTGACGGCCCCGCTGGAGCGGCAGTTCGGCCAGATGCCCGGGCTGAACCAGATGACGTCGTCCAGCTCCAGCGGAGCGTCCGTCATCACGCTCCAGTTCACCCTGGAGATGAGCCTGGACATCGCCGAGCAGCAGGTCCAGGCCGCCATCAACGCCGCCAACAACCTGCTGCCCCAGGACCTGCCCAACCCGCCCATCTACAACAAGGTGAATCCCGCGGACACGCCGGTCATCACCCTGGCCCTCACCTCCGACACCGTGCCGCTCACCCAGGTGGAGGACCTGGCGGACACGCGCATCGCCCAGAAGCTCTCCCAGCTCCCGGGCGTCGGACTGGTGAGCATCAGCGGCGGCCAGCGTCCTGCGGTTCGCATCCAGGCCAACGGGCTCGCGCTCGCGGCCCACGGCCTGACGCTGGAGGACGTGAGAACCGCCGTCGCCAACGCCAACGTGAACAGCCCCAAGGGCAGCTTCGACGGTCCCCGTCAGGCCCTCACCATCAACGCCAACGACCAGCGCCTGTCCAGCACCGACTACGCCCCGTTGATCATCGCGTACCGCGACGGCGCACCTCTGCGGCTGTCCGACGTGGCGCACGTCTTCGACGGCGCGGAGAACGTGCGACAGGCCGCCTGGGCCGGAGCGACCCCCGCCGTCATCCTCAACGTGCAGCGGCAGCCGGGCGCCAACGTCATCGCCGTCGTGGACAGCGTCCGCAAGCTGCTGCCCCAGCTCCAGGAGACCCTGCCCGCCACCGTGAAGGTGGCCGTGCTCAGCGACCGGACCACCACCATCCGCGCCTCCGTGCGCGACGTGCAGCACGACCTGCTGTTCTCCATCGCGCTCGTCGTGGCGGTCATCTTCCTGTTCCTGCGCAACGCCTCCGCCACCTTCATCCCCAGCATCGCCGTGCCGCTGTCCCTCGTGGGCACCTTCGCGGCGATGTCGCTCTTGGGCTTCTCCCTCAACAACCTCACCCTGATGGCGCTCACCATCGCGGCCGGCTTCGTCGTGGACGACGCCATCGTGATGATTGAGAACATCAGCCGCTACATCGAAGGCGGCATGCCCCCGATGGAGGCGGCGCTCAAGGGCTCCAAGCAGATCGGCTTCACCATCATCTCCCTCACGGTGTCGCTCATCGCCGTGCTCATCCCCCTGCTCTTCATGGGGGACGTGGTGGGACGCCTGTTCCGCGAGTTCGCCATCACCCTGGCGGTGACCATCCTGCTGTCCGCGGTCATCTCCCTGACGCTCACCCCCATGCTGTGTTCGCGCCTGCTGCGCCGTCACCCGCCGGAGGAAGCCAACCGCTTCGAGCGCGTCGTCGGCGGCGCGTTCACCCGGCTGGTCCAGCGCTATGACGTCGCGCTGACGTGGGTGCTGGGCCACCGCGCGCTGACGATGTTCGTCGCGGGCGTGACGCTCCTGCTCACCGGCCTGATGCTCTACAGCATCCCCAAGGGCTTCTTTCCGGTGCAGGACACCGGGGTCATCCAGGGCATCTCCCAGGCGCCCCCGTCCATCTCCTTCCCCGCCATGTCGGAGCGCCAGCAGGCCCTGGCCCGCGTGGTGTTGGAAGACCCCGCCGTGGAGGGGCTGTCGTCGTTCATCGGCGTGGATGGCACCAACACCACGCTCAACAGCGGCCGGATGCTCATCACCCTCAAGCCGCTCTCCGACCGCGACGCCTCCGCCACGGAGGTCATCCGCCGGCTCCAGCCCGCGCTGGACCGCGTGCCGGGCATCTCCCTCTCCCTGTCGCCGGTGCAGGACCTCACGCTGGACAGCCGCGTGAGCCGCACCCAATACCAGTACAGCCTCAGCTCGCCCGACGACGCGGCGCTCGCGTCCTGGACCGACCAGCTCGTCAACCACCTGCGCACGCAGCCGTCGCTGACGGACGTCTCCAGCGACCTGCAGAACGGCGGCCTGCGGCTCAACCTCACCATCGACCGGGACACGGCCTCGCGCCTGGGCATCACGCCCCAGCAGATCGACGACGCCCTCTACGACGCCTTCGGCCAGCGGCAGGTGTCCACCATCTTCACCCAGCTCAACCAGTACCGCGTGGTGCTGGAGGTGCCGCCCTCGCTCCAGCGCGTGGACACCGCGCTCGACGCCGTCTACCTGCGCTCCGCGAGCGGCGGTTCGGTGCCCCTGGCCTCCATCGTCCGCGTAACGCCGGGCCTGGGGCCGCTCACCATCAGCCGGCAGGACCAGTTCCCCGTCGCCATCGTGTCGTTCAATCCCGCGCGGGACGTGTCGCTGTCCCAGGCGGTGGGCGCCTTCGACGGGGTGCGCGAACAGCTCCGGATTCCGGCCTCCGTGCAGACGGCCTTCGAAGGCACCGCGCGGACGTTCCAGGACTCGCTCGCCAACGAGGGCTTCCTCGTGCTCGCGGCCGTCATGGCCGTCTACCTGGTGCTGGGCGTGCTGTACGAGTCCTACGTCCACCCCCTCACCATCCTGTCCACGCTCCCGTCCGCGGCCATGGGAGCGCTGCTGGCGCTCATCGTGTGCGGGATGGAGCTGGGGATGATCGCGCTCATCGGCATCATCCTGCTCATCGGCATCGTGATGAAGAACGCCATCATGATGATCGACTTCGCGTTGGAGGCGGAGCGAGTGGAGGGCAAGGCGCCCCGGGAGGCCATCCACGAGGCGTGCCTGCTGCGCTTCCGGCCCATCCTGATGACGACGATGGCGTCCATGCTGGGCGCCGTGCCCCTGGCGCTGGGCGGTGGCATTGGCGCGGAGCTGCGCCAGCCCCTGGGCATCGCCATCATCGGGGGCCTCATGGTCAGCCAGTTGCTGACCCTCTTCACCACGCCGGTCATCTACCTGGGCTTCGCCGGACTCTCCCGCCGCATCCAGGCCCTGCGCCATCGCCCCGCCCCCGCGCGGAGGCCGGCGTGAACCCCTCCGCCCTCTTCATCCGACGCCCCGTCGCCACCTCGCTGCTGGCGGTGGGCATCGCGCTGGTGGGGGCCCTGTCCTTCAAGCTGCTCCCCGTCGCGCCGCTGCCGCAGGTGGAGTTCCCCACCATCAGCGTGACGGCGGCCCTGCCGGGCGCGAGCCCGCAGATCATGGCCACCTCGGTCGCCACGCCGCTGGAGCGCCAGTTGGGCCGCATCGCGGGCATCACCCAGATGACGTCCGCCAGCAACCTGGGCGCGACGAGCATCGTCGTGCAGTTCGACCTGTCGCGGAACATCGACGGCGCGGCGCGCGACGTCCAGGCCGCCATCAACGCCGCCCGAAGCAACCTCCCCGCGAACCTGCCCAACAACCCCACCTACCGGAAGGTGAACCCCGCGGACGCGCCCATCATGCTGCTGGCGCTCACGTCGCCCCAACGGGGCCGCGGCCAGCTCTACGACCTCGCGTCCACCGTCCTCCAGCAGCAGGTGTCCCAGGTGAAGGGCGTGGGCCAGGTCATCGTCGGCGGAGGCGCGCTGCCGGCCGTGCGCGCGGAGGTGAACCCCACGGCGCTGGTGAAGTACGGCCTGGGGCTGGAGGCGGTCCGCGTCGCGCTGGGCGCGCAGAACGCCAACCGCCCCAAGGGCGAGCTGGAGGACGGCCCCCGCGCCTACACCCTCACCGCCACGGATCAGATTGTCCGCGCGGAGCAGTACCGCCCCATCGTCATCGCCTGGTCCAACGGCGCGGCGGTGCGCCTGGAGGACGTCGCCCACGTCACCGACGACAACGTGGAGGACGTGCACAGCCTGGGCCTCTCCAATGGCAAGGAGGGCATCATCCTCATCATCTTCAAGGAGCCGGGCGCCAACGTCATCGACACCGTGGACGCGCTCCAGGCCCGGCTGCCGGCGTTCCAGGCCATCCTGCCGGCGGATGTGGACCTGACGGTGGTGATGGACCGCACCACCACCATCCGCGCCTCGCTCCACGACGTGGAGATGACGCTCCTGTTGTCCATTGGCCTGGTCATCCTGGTGGTGTTCGCCTTCCTGGGCAACGCGCGCGCCACGCTGATTCCCAGCGTGGCGGTGCCGCTGTCGCTGCTGGGCACCTTCGCGGTGATGAAGCTGCTCGGCTACAGCCTGGACAACCTGTCCATGATGGCGCTCACCATCTCCACCGGCTTCGTCGTGGACGACGCCATCGTGGTGCTGGAGGACATCGAACGGCACATCGAGGAGGGCCTGTCTCCCATGGAGGCCGCGCTCAAGGGCGCGCGCGAGGTCGGCTTCACCGTGCTGTCGATGAGCATCTCCCTCATCGCCGTCTTCATCCCCCTGCTGTTCATGCAGGGCATCGTGGGCCGGCTGTTCCGCGAGTTCGCCGTCACGCTGTCGGTGGCCATCCTCATGTCCCTGGTGGTGTCCCTGACGGTGACGCCGGTGATGTGCTCCCGTCTCCTGCGCCCGCATGTGGCGAAGCGCTCGCGCTTCTCCGTCCGCCCCTTCGAATGGCTGCGCGCGGGCTATGCGCGCAGCCTGGGGTGGTCGCTGGGACATCCGGGGTTGCTGCTGCTGCTGACCTTCGCGGCCGTCGCGCTCAGCGCCTGGCTGTTCTTCGTCATCCCCAAGGGCTTCTTCCCGCAGCAGGACACCGGCCGGCTCAGCGCCAGCATCCAGGCGGAGCAGGACATCTCCTTCGCGGCGATGCGCGAGAAGTTCATCGCGTACGTGCGAATCATTGGCGAGGACCCGGCCGTCCAGGCCGTGGCGGGCTCCATTGGCGGCTCCGGCCCCAGCGGCTCCTCCAACGCGGGCTCGCTCTTCATCACGCTCAAGCCGCTGGAGGAGCGCAAGCTGACGGCGGACGCGGTCATCGCCAGACTCCGGGGCAAGCTGCTGGCCGTCCCTGGCTCCATGGTCTACCTCCAGTCCGCGCAGGACCTGGTGATTGGCGGACGGCAGGGCAGCGGGCAATACCAGTACACGCTGTCCTCGGACACGCTGCCGGTGCTGAACCAGTGGGCGCCGCGCGTGCTGGAGCGGATGCAGCGGCTGCCGGGCCTGCTGGACGTCAACAGCGACCAGCGCGACCGCGGGCTCCAGGTCCAGGTGGTCATCGACTACGACACGGCGGCCCGCTTCGGCCTCACGGCGGCGCAGATCGACAACGTGTTGTATGACGCCTTCGGCCAGCGCCAGGTGTCCACGATGTACACCGGGCGCAATCAGTACCACGTGGTGATGGTGGTCCAGACGCCCTTCTGGCAGCGGCCGGAGAGCCTGCACGACATCTACGTGACGAGCGCGGCCGGCATGCAGGTGCCCCTGTCCGCGTTCGCGAGCTTCGCGCCCGCGAACACGCTGCTGTCCGTCAACCACCAGGGCCAGTTCCCGTCCGCGACGGTGTCCTTCAACCTGGGGCCGGGAGCCTCACTGGGCCCCGTCGTCGAAAGCATCAACGCGAGCGTGCGCGAGCTGGGCCTTCCCGCTGGCGTGCGGGGCAGCTTCAGCGGCACCGCCCAGGCGTTCCAGGCCTCGCTGGCCTCCGAGCCCATGCTCGTCGCCGCGGCGCTGTTCGCCGTCTACATCGTGCTGGGCATCCTCTACGAGAGCCTCATCCACCCCATCACCATCCTGTCCACGCTGCCGTCCGCGGGCGTGGGGGCGCTGCTCGCGCTGCTGCTGTTCAAGCTGGACCTGTCCATCATCGCGCTCATCGGCATCATCCTGCTCATCGGCATCGTGAAGAAGAACGCCATCATGATGATCGACTTCGCGCTGGTGTCGGAGCGCGAGGAGCAGCTCGGCTCCCGAGAGGCCATCTTCCGCGCCGCGCAACTGCGCCTGCGCCCCATCCTGATGACGACCATGGCGGCGCTGCTGGGCGCGCTGCCACTGGCGCTGGGCACGGGCGTGGGCTCCGAGCTGCGCCGCCCCCTGGGCATCGCCATCGCGGGAGGACTGTGCGTCAGCCAGTTGCTCACGCTCTACACCACCCCGGTCATCTACATGACCCTGGACCGTCTGGGCCGGCGCATCCGCCAGTGGCGCACGCGGCGCTTTGCCCCTCGCGGCGCCAGCCGGGCTTGAGCAGGACATGGAGCCGATGATGCACTCCCGCTTCCGTCCACGAATCACGGCCCTTCGCGCGCCTGTCGCGCTCCTGAGCGCGGGACTGCTCAGCGCGTGCGCGGTGGGCCCCGACTACAAGCGCCCCACCGTCGCGGTGCCCACGCACTTCAAGGAGGCAGCAGACGGCTGGAAGCCCGCCCAGCCCAATGACAGACACGACCGGGGTGCATGGTGGAAGCGCTTCGGGGACCCGGAGCTGGACGCCCTGGAGGCGCGGGTCGCGCGCTCGAATCAGACGGTGGCGAGCTACGAGGCCGCCTACCGCCGAGCGAGGGCGATGGTGGCCGAGGCCCGCGCCTCGCTCTTCCCCACGCTGGGTGCTTCCGGGTCGGCGTCACGGGCCCGGGGCGCGGGGCGCAGCACCACGGCCCCGGGCGGCATCAACGCGGGCACCAGCACCCTCGGCAACATCTTTGATTTGTCGTTGGACGCGTCGTGGGAGCCGGACCTCTGGGGCCGCGTGCGCCGGCAGGTCTCCGGCGCGAAGGCCTCCGCGCAGGCGGCCGGCTCCGACCTCGACAACGCGAAGCTGTCCGCCCAGGCGATGCTCGCGCAGAGCTACTTCCAGCTCCGCGCGCTGGATGCGACCCAGCGGCTGCTGGACGACGCCGTCGTCGGCTACCAGAAGTCACTGCGACTCACCCAGAACCGCTACGTGCAGGGCGTCGCGGGCCGGCCCGACGTGCTCCAGGCCCAGACGCAGCTCGCGCTCGCGCAGGCCGCCGCGACGGAGAATGAAATCAGCCGCGCGACCTACGAACACGCCATCGCGGTCCTCGTGGGCGAACCCGCATCCACCTTCTCCCTGCCGCGCGTGCCGCTCGCCGCCATCCCCCCTGCCCTTCCCGCCGAGCTGCCCTCCACGCTCCTGGAGCGCCGGCCGGACATCGCCGCCGCCGAACGCCGCGCCGCCGCCGCGAACGAACAGATTGGCGTCGCCATCTCCGCGTGGTTCCCCTCCCTCAACCTGTCCGCGTCCGGAGGCTTCACCAGCTCCACCCTGGCCCAATGGTTCACCGCGCCCCATCTGGTCTGGGCACTGGGCCCCCAGCTCGTGGCCACCCTCTTCGATGGGGGACTTCGCGCCTCGCAGACGGAGCAGGCCCGCGCCGCCTATGACCAGGGCGTCGCCAACTACCGGCAGACGGTGCTGGCCGCGTTCCAGGACGTGGAGGACAACCTCGTCTCCCTGCGCGTGCTCGAACAGGAGGTCGGCATGCAGCAGGAGGCGGTGGGCTACGCCCGGCAGGCGTTGGAGGTGGTGACGAACCAGTACAAGGCCGGCACGGTGACGTACCTGGAGGTCATCACCGCGCAGGCCACGCTCTACTCCTCCGAACAGAAGCTGGCGGCCATCGCCGGCCAGCGGATGGTCTCCGCCGTCGGACTCATCAAGGCGCTGGGCGGCGGCTGGGACGTGTCCCCTCCGCCTCACGACTAGGTCCCACCGAAGCCACCAGCAGCAAGCC
>NZ_RAVZ01000107.1 GCF_003611635.1 Corallococcus terminator
CGCCAGGACGCACCGCGTCCCCCTCCCTGTTCCCCGGACGGCCGGGCTGCCGCGACGTTTTCCCGCCGTCGGCATCTGCGTTGGGAACCGGGCCGTTACGTCTCCGGACGGTGGAAAAAAGCCAATCCGCCTTCCATCAGCCGTTCGAGCGCCGGAAACAAAGAAAACGCCTTCCCAGCACGCTATCCTGACGCAACGCCCCATGGACGATCCGAACGCCCGACTGGTTGCCACCCTGCTGGAGGCGCGACAGCGCCACTGCTTCCCCCCGGACGTGCGCAAGGCCGCGCCCGAGTTCGTCGCGCAGGTGCTGGGGTTGCTCTTCCCGCACTTCGCGGAGCGGCTGGAGTGCAACGCCGCCGCGGTGCGACGGGACGTCACCGCCGTGGAGGCGAACCTCCAGCGCATCCAGGGGCTGCTCGCGCCGCACTACCCCAGCACCGACGCTGGCCTGTCCACGCACTTCATGGCGGGGCTGCCGGACATCTACGCCTGGCTCCAGCAGGACGCCCAGGCCATCTTCGAAGCGGACCCCGCCGCGCGCAGCGTGGACGAGGTGGTGCTCACCTACCCGGGCTTCTACGCCATCGCCATCTACCGGGTGGCGCACGCGCTGCACCAGTTGGGCTTCCCGCTGCTGCCGCGCCTGCTCACCGAGTACGCCCACCAACGCACCGGCGTGGACATCCACCCGGGGGCCACCATCGGGCGCAGGTTCGTCATCGACCACGGCACGGGTGTCGTCATTGGCGAGACGACGATGCTGGGCGACAACGTGAAGCTCTACCAGGGCGTCACGCTGGGCGCGCTGATGGTGGAGAAGGCCCTGGCGGACAAGAAGCGCCACCCGACCATCGAGGACGACGTGGTGGTGTACGCGAACGCCACCATCCTCGGAGGCGCGACGGTGGTGGGCCGGGGCAGCATCATCGCCGGCAACGCGTGGCTGACGCAGAGCGTGCCACCCCAGTCCGTCGTCACCCGTCGCAGCGAGGTGCGCGCGCGCCACGGCGACGAGGGCCTGGACGTCCTCGACTACCAGATTTGAGAACCCCCAACGCAGTGACCTTCCCCGCACAGGAGACGCCATGAAAGTCGACAGCATCCTGCAGACCATTGGCAACACGCCGCACGTGCGCATCAACCGCCTGTATCCCTCGCGCGTCACGGTGCACCTGAAGCTGGAGCGCGCCAACCCGGGCGGCAGCATCAAGGACCGCATCGGCCTGGCGATGATTGAAGACGCGGAGAAGAAGGGCCTCCTCAAGGAGGGCAGCGTCATCATCGAGCCCACCAGCGGCAACACCGGCATCGGCCTCGCGATGGTGGCCGCGGTGAAGGGCTACAAGCTCATCCTGGTGATGCCGGAGTCCATGAGCATCGAGCGCCGTCGCGTGCTGGCCGCCTACGGCGCCACCTTCGATTTGACGGAGCGCGCCAAGGGCATGAAGGGCGCCATCGCCCGCGCCACGGAGCTGGTCGCGCAGACGCCCAACGCGTGGATGCCGCAGCAGTTCGAGAACGAGTCCAACATCGAGGTCCACAAGCGCACCACCGCGCAGGAGATCCTCAACGACTTCCCGGACGGGCTGGACTACCTCATCACGGGCGTGGGCACCGGCGGCCACATCACCGCGTGCGCGGAGGTCCTCAAGGCGAAGTGGCCCAAGCTGAAGGTGTTCGCGGTGGAGCCCGCCAAGTCCCCTGTCATCAGCGGCGGCGCTCCGGGGCCCCACCCCATCCAGGGCATCGGCGCGGGCTTCATCCCCAAGAACCTGCACGTGGATGCCATCGACGGCACCATCCAGGTGGATGAGAAGGATGCCTTCGAGTTCGCCCGCCGCTCCGCGCGCGAGGAAGGCATCTTCGTCGGTGTGTCCTCCGGCGCCTCGCTGTCCGCGGTGAACCAGAAGCTCGCGGAGATGCCGGACGGCAGCCGCGTGCTGGCCTTCTGCTACGACACCGGCGAGCGCTACCTGTCCGTGGAGAACCTCTTCCCGGCGCAGTAGTCCGCGCCGTGTGAAGGTCCGGGTGCGGGCGCTCGACAGGCCTCACCCGGGCCGGTACGCGCGCACCAGTTCCACCAGCCGGTCCATCTCCGCGTGCGTGTTGTAGAAGTGCGGCGACAGGCGGATGCGCCCCCGCCGCACGGAGTGGGCCACCTTGCGCTCGGACAGGAACGCGCTGAGCGCACGGACGCTGGCGCCTGGAGGCAGGAAGGTGAGGATGCCCGCCCGGTCTTCCGGCGAGGGCCCCACCTCGCAGCCCAGGTCGCGCAAGCCCGAGTCCAGCCGCGCCAGGAGTTCACCAATCCGCGCGCCGATGGCATCCGTCCCCACCTCCAGCAGCAGCTCCAGCGCGGCGCCCATCGCGTAGATGCCGGGGTACGCGGCGCTGCCCTCCTCGAACTTCGCGGCGTCCGGGCGCAGCTCGAAGTGGGAGCGGTTGAAGTTCCACGCATCGGTGGTGCTCCTCCAGCCGACGAGCGCGGGGCGCACGCGTGGGAGCACGTCCTTCGCCACGTACAGGAACCCGATGCCGGAGATGCCGAGCATCCACTTGTGGCTGTCCGCGCTGAGGAAGTGGATGCGGCTCTTCTTCACATCCACCGGGATGCAGCCCACGCTCTGGATGCCATCCACGCACAGGAGCACGCCCGCGCGTTCACACAGCACGCCTAGGGCATCCAGGTCCGTGCGGTGCCCGGTGGCGAACTGCACCGACGACACCGCCACCAGCTTCGTGCGCGGGGTGAGCACCGCCGCCACGGCTTCGGGGGTCACGCCCCCGTTCGGCGTGGCGATTTCGCGGACCTCCACGCCCCGGTCCTTGAGATGCAGCCAGGGGTAGACGTTGGAGGGGTATTCGAGGCTCGTGGCGACGGCGACCTCATCCCCCGGCTTCCAGTCCAGGCCTTCCGCCACCAGCCCCAGTCCGTGACTGGTGTTGCGCACGAAGGCCACTTCTTCCGGCGAGGCTCCGATGATGCGCGCGGCGAGTCCCCGCACGTGCTCGCTGTGGGCCTCCCAGCCGCGCTCGTGGAGGATGCCGTGGTGAACCAGGTCGTCCATCCACCCCTTCACCGCGGAGGCCGCGCGCAGGCTGGTGGGCGCGACGCCCGCGTGGTTGAGGTAGAGCTGTTCGCCCAGGACGGGGAACTCGGCGCGGTAGGACTCGAACGGGTGGCTCATGGCCCTGGAGTGTAGCCATACGCCCTGAATCGCGGACGGGTGCGTGGGGACGAGTGTGCACTCCGTGGACTGCAAACCCGCTCAAGGCGTTGAGCGTCCACCTATCTCCGGAAAGCGCTCGTAGGCGCGCATGAGCGCGGCCAGGTGGGCGGGATTGTCGAGGTCGAGCGGTGCCTCCGTGAGTTGGACGACCCACCCGCCCGTCGCGGTGCGCCGTGACCGTGAAAGCAACTCAGAGTCACGGGCGGAATCGGGGAAGCCGATGGCCTGTGCGGCAGCTTCCGACCAGTAGTTCATCCAGCCTAGACGTTGCGGAATCTCCGGCAGGCGAAGCTCCTCTGGGAGATTGAGCGTCGGCAGCCCCCGTGGCGGAACACCCGGCTTGCGCACCGGATGACGTGTCTGTCGCGAGATCTCCACCCCCGCGTTGAACGGCGTCGCGTGCCCCCAGAATGCGCGGGCGCCCTCTGCGATGGCCTCCAGAACATCCGCCGCTATCGCTGCGATGCCTGGCGTAGCGAGAGGCAGGCTCACATGAATCTCAAACTGTGGTTGTCCTCCCGGGGAACTGGCCGAGGACTTTTCCCACCCGGAAATCGTCACAGGGTAGCTCTCATCGCCGTTGCAGAGGAGCGGTAATCCCGGCTCATCCGTTTGCCCATCAGCAACCCAGGCATCGCGTTGCGGCAAGGGAATGGGCTTTCCCTCGTCAGAGATCCTCCAGTCCAGGCGCAGGCCAGGCAGTGCGCGTTCCATTCCATGAACAGCGGCCAAGGGTCGACCCGCATTACCCGCGTTAGCAGGCCCGTAGACGATCATGCCAAGTTGACTCGGATGTGTTGCTGGCATCTCAGCACCAATCCATCACAACGACTTCGAAGGTGACATCCGCGAACTCCAGTGCGGCTTTATGCGCGGCGCTGCGCACGCCGACCCGAAAATCAAATCCGCAGGCACTGGCGAGATTCTTTTCTCGTTGCAATTCGAGCACCTGTTTCTTGACCGCCTGATCATTGAGGAAGAGAGAGTACGTCTCGAAATTATCGGTCTTGACCTCCCACAGCACTCGCGCGCGCACTTGCAATGCGTCGAAGCGCTTCCCGTTGACGAGCACGTCCGAGCCCGGGAAGCCATTTCGGGGCACCCTGTCGGCGCACATGTTGTGCAGGGCATCGCCGCCCAGATGCGGCACGGACTGGGGAGTGCAATCAAGGCTGCGCTCACGTTCCACCATTGAAGGTGGCGCTGGGGGCATCAAGTCCTGTCCTGATGGCTCCGGCTTTCGCTTCGCCAGGGACTGCTCATGCAGGGTGGGCCACTTTTGAAGCGCGGGGCGCGTGCGCTCACGGGTTGCCCTCCGCTCATAGGCATCCCACTCCTCCTGGATGGCGATCGCCACCACCACCACGCCCGTGATGATCACCGCGCCCACCACGATCTCCGGTGCCGCCAGGACGCAGATTCCAAAGCCCAGGGTTGCCGCCCCAGCGGAGGCGACCGTGCATCTTCCCGTGGAGTCCCGAAACCAGATCCGCTCAGCGTCGAGTACATGAAAGCATCGCTCCACGAGAACGGGCCACGCGTTGGAGGCCTCTCGCACCACGCAGCGTCCGTCATCCGCCCACGGCAGCGCCGCCGCTCGCTGAAGGTTGGCGAGCGTCGGGTTCGAAGCCACGGACTCTTTCGGGCCCGGCTCCGTCGTCGCACAGGCCGCGAGAAGGAGCAGCAGTGCGAGACAGGTGCTGCGCAGCATGGCGACGTCCAGACGTGAGGGCGTTTCTGCCCGGCACACCCGACAATGGACGTGCGCGAAGACGCGCGTGAGTCTGGCGGCACTCCTCCTATCGCGCCAGGGTCAACCTTCCAACGGCGGACCGCGGCTACAGGACGACCAGCAGGCCCAGCGACGCGATGGGGTACACCGTGCGCAGGCCCAGGTTGCCCGTGCTCACCTGGAGCGTGCGCACGTCGGTGAACGTGAAGCCCGGACCCGCGCGCGCCGACAGGCCCACGCGTCCGGTGCCCGGCCGCCACATCACGCCCAGCGTCGGCTCCAGGAACGCCGTCGTCGTGTATTCCTTCGTGTCCGGCGACGTGACGGTGGCCCGCGCGATGAACTCCTCGTAACCCACCGCCATCCCCAGGAACGGCCGCACCGTGCCGTCCGCCAGGAAGGCCAGCGTGTAGCGGCCATCCACGCCCACGCCGAAGTTCAGCTTCACGTCGCCGCCCTGCACGCCCGTGAAGCGCGCCTTCGCGCCCAGCGACCGGTTCCACCCGCCCGCGCGCCCCATCAGGCCGAACGCCAGCCGCGCGTCCTTCGACGCCGCCACCTCCGCCCGCACCCCGTAGAGCGAACCGTCCAGCGCGGGCGGCTGAAGCTCCAAAAGGAACGCCCCGCGCCGCTGCTGCTCCTGCCCCGTCGACGAGCGGCCCACGTCCTGCGCCAGCGCCGGCACCGACAGCAACGACACACCCACCGCCACCGCCGCCTTCACCCACCGCATCGACCGCTTGGACTCGACTCGCATGGACCGTCTCCCTCGGTTTAGCCGGACGACTAATTTAGTTACACGACTAACTAAGATTGCCAACGCAGGATGTCAAGCCACCGGCCGTTCGTCCGCTCTTGCGGGGTGGGAGGCCGTGCCCTATGGATTTGGGATGCCTCCCAATCGCCGTGGCAAACAGGCCCAGCCCGCCGAACCGGAGCCCGATGCCCGGGCCCGCCTCATCACCGCGGGCCGCCGCGTCCTGGCGGAGCGGGGCTACGACGCCACGACGGTGAAGGAGGTGGCGAAGGAGGCGGGGGTGAACCAGGGGCTGGTGCACTACTACTTCGGCAGCAAGGACGCGCTGCTCCTGGCCGTCACGCAGGAGGCCAGCCAGCAGTACATGACGGAGTTGCAGCGGCTGCGTGCGCAGACCCCGGTGGAAGCGCTGGCGGAGACCGCCTTCGCCTGGGGCGAGAAGCTGGCCACGGACGCGCCGGACAGTTGCCGGCTGCGCTACGAGCTGTTCGCGCTGGGCCTGCGCAACCGGGAGCTGACGCCCGCCGTCGCGCAGTTGCTGCGCCAGGGGGACACGGAGATCGCCCGCACGGTGGCGCACTACCGCGTCGGCCACGAGGCAGCCCCCGCCGCCGAGGACCTGCACTACGCCATCATCATCAAGGCGTGCGTGGATGGGCTCGCGCTGCATCACCAGCTCGACAAGACCTTCGACCCGCTGCCGGTGTACGCGCTCCTGCGCCGCATCATGCTCGCGAGCATCGAACCGTCGGCGGCCCCCCGTCCGCCCGCGCGCAAGTCCCGGGCCCAGGGCCGGCGTGGGACACCGTCACCTCGCGTTCGCCGGACTCCGCGCACGCCCCGCCGCTGAGCGCGACTTCCGAACGGGACGCACCACCTCCCCGCTCAGCGCGAGCAACTCCGCTCGCAGCCAGCGGCTCTTCGGGTCCTCGTCCACCTGGCGGTGCCAGTACAGGTGCAGGTCCACGGGCGGCAGCGCCAGCGGCACGGGCAGCAGGTGGTTGCCGAGCCCCACGTTGAGTCCTTCCGCGTGGCGCCGGGGCATGGTGAGCAGCAGCTCCGAACCGGCGACGATGCGGCAGGCGGCCTCGTAGTGCTGGCAGCGCACGGCCACGTCACGCTGATGGCCCAGGCGGCCCAGCACCAGGTCTTCAAAAGGCAGCCCGGTGCGCCGGGAGGACACGGCGACGTGGCGCGAGGACAGGTACGCGGCCGGGGACAGTTTGCGGCGCCGGGCCGCCACCACGCACAGCTCGTCCCGCAGGAGCACCGCGTGCCGCAGGTCCGGCCCGGTGGGCTGTGCCACGTCGATGGCCAGATCCAGCCGCCCCGACGCGAGGTCGCGCTCCAGCCCTGTGCGCTCCAACCGCACGCTGGTGACGCGGGCTTCGGGGGCACGGCCGCGCAGGTACTCCACCCACGCGGGCAGGAGCGACGGCTCCAGCACGTCGTTCATCGCCAGGGCCACGTGGAGCACGTCGCGCGCGGGTTCGAAGTGCCGGGTGCGGTGCACCGCCTGCTGGAGGAGCGCGAGCGCGTCCTGGATGCCGGGCGCCAGTCGCTCGGCCAGCGCCGTGGGCGCCACGCCCCTGCCCTCCCGGACGAAGAGCGGCTCGCCCAACTGTTCGCGCAGACGGGCCAGCGCGTGGCTCACGGCGGACGGACTCAGGAACAGCACCTCCGCGGCCCGCGCCAGGTTGCGCTCGCGCAGCACCACGTCGAACACGCGGAAGAGGTTGAGGTCGAGCGCCGGGCGGACCGCTGAATCCTGAACGGGGTTCATGAGAACACATGACCAACATTCAGTGGCTTCATCAACCCGGCGGGGCGCAGGATGCCCCGCATGGACTTCCAACCCTCCGCCAGGACGACCGAATACCTGGAGCGCATGCAGCGCTTCATGCGCGAGCACATCGAGCCAGCGGAGGGCGCCTACATGCAGGCCCTGCACGCGATGGAGGCCGGCGGGGACTGGCGCCAGTGGAAGGTGCCGCCCGTGATGGTGGAGCTCAAGGCGAGAGCGAAGGCGGAAGGGCTGTGGAACCTCTTCCTCCCGGACGCGAAGCTGGGCGCGGGGCTGAGCACGCTGGAGTACGCACTGCTCGCGGAGCAGACGGGCCGCAGCCTCATGGCCCCGGAGGTCTTCAATTGCAGCGCCCCCGACACCGGCAACATGGAGGTGCTCTGGCGCTACGGCTCCCCGGAGCAGCAGGAGCAGTGGTTGAAGCCGCTGCTCGCGGGCGACATCCGCTCCGTGTTCTGCATGACGGAGCCGGACGCCGCGTCGTCGGACGCCACCAACATGCAGGCCACCGCCGTGCTGGACGGCGACGACGTGGTCCTCAACGGCAAGAAGTGGTGGTCCAGCGGCCTGGGACACCCCAACGCGAAGGTCGCCATCTTCATGGGCCGCACGCCGGAGACGGGCGCGGACCGCCACCACCAGCACTCCATGGTGCTCGTCCCCATGGACGCGCCGGGCGTGGAGATCATCCGCATGCTGCCGGTGTACGGGGACCATGACGCCCCGCACGGCCACGGCGAGGTGCACTTCCACGACGTGCGGCTGCCGCGCTCCGCCCTCATCTCCGGGCCGGGCATGGGCTTTGAAATCGCGCAGGGCCGACTGGGGCCGGGCCGCATCCACCACTGCATGCGCTGCATCGGCGCGGCGGAGCGGGCCCTGGAGCTGATGATCGACCGGGGCATGGGCCGCAGCGCGTTCGGCAAACCGCTGCTCAACCTGGGCGGCAACCGCGAGCGCGTGGCGGAGGCGCGCATCGCCATCGATCAGGCCCGCCTGCTCACGCTGTACGCGGCGTGGAAGCTGGACGACGTGGGCGCGATGGGGGCGATGACGGAGATCTCCGCCATCAAGGTCGTGGCGCCCAACGTGCTCCAGAAGGTGGTGGACGACGCCATCCAACTGCACGGCGGCGCGGGCGTGTCGCGCGACACGCCGCTCGCGGCCTTCTTCGCCCAGGCGCGCAGCCTGCGCATCGCGGACGGCCCGGACGAGGTGCACAAGGGCGTCATCACCCGCATCGAGCTCGCGAAGCGCGGCTTCTCCCGGGGGAGCTGACCATGGCGGCATCCGTCCCCCTGGATGAAGGCAAGGCCGTCCGCTCCGGTGAAGCGCTGGACGTGCCCGCCGTGGATGCGTGGCTCAAGGCCCTGGTGCCGTCGCTCGTGGGCACGCCGGAAGTCACCCAGTACACGGGCGGCGCGTCCAACTGGACCTACCGACTGAAGTACGAGAACCGCGACCTCATCCTGCGCAGGCCGCCCGCGGGCACCAAGGCGAAGTCCGCACACGACATGTCGCGCGAGTACACGGTGCAGCAGGCGCTCAAGCCCGCGTACCCGGTGGTGCCCACGATGGTGGGCCTGTGCCAGGACCCGGCCGTGCTGGGCGCGGAGTTCTACGTGATGGAGCGCATCCCCGGCCTCATCCCGCGCAAGCACCTGCCCCGGGGACTCACCCTGGACAAGACCCAGACGCGCCAGTTGTGCCTCAACGTCATCGACAAGCTCATCGCACTGCACGGCGTGGATGCGCAGGCGGCAGGGCTCACGTCGCTGGGCAAGGGGCCCGGCTATCCGCAGCGACAGATTTCCGGCTGGTCCGACCGCTACGAGAAGGCGCGCACCTGGAACGTGCCGCGGATGAAGTACGTGCGCGACTGGCTCGCGGCGAACGTGCCGCAGGACATCGCCACGTGCGTCATCCACAACGACTGGCGCTTCGACAACGTGGTGCTCAGTCCGGAGAACCCCACGGAGGTCATCGGGGTGCTCGACTGGGAGATGGCCACGCTGGGCGACCCGCTGATGGACCTGGGCAACACGCTGGCCTACTGGGTCCACGCGGATGACAACCTCATCCTGCGCACCACGCGCCGGCAACCCACCGACCTGCCCGGCATGCTGCGGCGCGAAGAGGTGGTGGCCTACTACCTGGAGCGCACCGGCCTGAAGCCCGCCAACTGGACCTTCTACGAGGTCTACGGCGTGTTCCGGCTCGCGGTCATCGTCCAGCAGATCTACTACCGCTATCACCACAAGCAGACGCGCAACCCGTCGTTCAAGAACTACTGGCTCCTCGCGAACTACATGGCGTTCCGCTGCCGGCAGCTCATCAAGAAGGCGGGCGGCTGATGGGCGTCATCTATCTGATCCGCCATGGTCAGGCGTCCTTCGGCGCGGCGGACTACGACAAGTTGTCGGACGTCGGCCAGGAGCAGGCCCGCGTGCTGGGGGCATCCCTGCGCTCACGCCTGCCGAAGCTGGACGCGGTGGTGACGGGCACGATGCTGCGTCACCGGGAGACGGCGGACGGTTGCCTCCAACTGCTCGGGCTGCCGGTGGAGCCCCGGCGGGTGGCGGGCTTCAACGAGTTCGACCACGAGGAGGTCGTGGAGCGGCACACGCCGCGCTACGCGGACCACGCCGTGCTGCGCGAGGAGATGGTCGCCGCGAAGGATCCACGCCGCGCCTACCAGGAGCTGTTCACCCAGGCCGTCGCGCGCTGGGTCGCGGGGGGACACGACGGCGAGTACAAGGAGTCCTGGTCCGCCTTCAAAGCGCGCTGCCTGGAGGCGATGGATGCGTTGATTGCGTCGCTGGGGGCGTCGAAGACGGCGCTGGTGTTCACTTCCGGCGGGCCCATCACCGCCGTCAGCCAGGACCTGCTGGGCATCCCGGATGCGCATGCGTTCCGGACGAACTGGACGCTCGCCAACTGTGGCGTCACCAAGGTCATCTACAGCGAGCGGGGCCGCTATCTGTCCACCCTCAACGAACACGGCCACTTCGAGGGCGAGCACCGGGCGCTCATCACCTACCGCTGACGGGCAGGGCTCGCGTAGCGTGGGCCCATGACGCGGTGCCTGCTCAACATCGACCTGGGGGAGCTGCCCGGGGAGGACGAACAGCTCTACGCGCTCGCCCACCTGGCGAACATCGCCTGCGGCGGGCACGCGGGCGATGCGGACTCCATGCGGCGGGCCCTGGAGCTGTGCGAGCGCCATGGCACCCTGGCGGGCGCGCATCCGTCCTACGTGGACCGCGAGGGCTTCGGACGCAAGGCCCAGGACGTGGCGCCGGAGGTGCTGCGCGCGCAGGTGGCGGAACAGTGCGCGCGGTTGGCCTCGCTGGCCCGTGAGCACGGGGTGCCGGTGCGGCATGCGAAGCCCCATGGGGCGCTGTACCACTCGGCCAACAAGTCCCCCGAGCTTGCGCGGGCGGTGGTGGACGGTGTGGTGGAGGCGCTGGGAACGGACGTCACGTTCGTGGGGCCCGGCTCGGGTGCGCTGAGGGATGCGGCGCGGGCGGCGGGGATTGGGTATGCGCGAGAGGGCTTCGCGGACCGGGGCACGCTTCCGGATGGTTCGCTGATTCCACGCGGCCAACCCGGAGCGGTGCTGACGAACGTGGCGTTGGCCCGTGAGAACACGGTGCGACTGGCCACGGGCGGCACCGTGGACACGCTGTGCGTGCACGGGGACACGCCGGGGGCGGTGGTGCTGGCCCGCGAGGTCCGCGCGATGCTGGAGGCGCTGGAGCATCCTCCAGAGCCGCTGGGGGACAGCGCGCTGCGGCTGGTGCTGCCGGAGGCGGTGGACCGACGACAGGCACGCGAGGCCCTGTGCGCGCTGCCGGGCGTGGTCGATGCGGTCATCACCGAGTCCCATGCCTGTGTGTACTTCGATCCGGCGACGCCGCCTGAGTCTCCCGCGCTCGTACTGACGCGGCTTCGCGTGATGCCAGTGACTCCGGTGGAGCGGCCCCTCCTGCGCATCCGCGTTCGCTACGACGGCGAGGACCTGCCGAAGGTGGCCGCGCACGCGGGCCTGTCGGTGGAGGAGGTGGTGCGCCGTCACACGGCCCGCGAGTACACGGTGCGCTGCGTGGGGTTCCTGCCGGGCTTCGCGTACCTGGGGGATGTGGATCCGAGCATCGCCTGTCCCCGGCTGGCCACGCCACGCACACGGGTGCCGGCGCTCGCGGTGGGCATCGCCGGGGAACGCACGGGTGTGTATCCCTTCGCCTCGCCCGGCGGATGGAACCTCGTGGGCACCGCGCTGGACTTCACCGCGTTCGACCCGACACACGGCGCGGTGATGCAGTTGGGCGACCGCGTGCGCTTCGAACGGGAGGACGCGTGACGGCCTCGGTGGAAGTCATCGGCCTGGGTGCGCCCGTGATGGTGCAGGACGGTGGCCGACCGGGACACATGCACCACGGCGTTCCTCCGGGCGGAGCGTGGGTTCCGGAGCTGCTCGTCGCGGCGAACCGCTCGGTGGGCAATGCCTGGAACGCCGCGGCGCTGGAAGCCTACGGACGCCTGGAGCTTCGTGCGCAGGGCCGTGACGTGCGCGTGTCCGTGGATGGAGAAGCCGCGCGTCTGCTCGCGGACGGCGACACGCTCACGGTGCCCGCGCCCACCCGGTATGCCGTGCGCTACGTCGCCGTGGACGGAGCCTTCGCGGTCCCCGAGGTCCTGGGCGGGCGCGGCACGTTGAACGTGGCCCGGCTGGGAGGATGGGAGGGCCGCCCTCTGCGCAAGGGGGACCGGCTCCCGCTGGGCCCGCCGGTCCCGTCGGCGGTCTTCGCGCAAGGTCCTTCCGAAGCGGACCTCCAGCACCTCGCGCAAGCCCTGGACCCCACCGCCCCCATCCGGGTGCTGCCAGGCCCGGACGCCGCGCGCTTCGGTGACGCGGCCGTGGCGGTGCTCCTGGGCAGCAGCTTCACCGTGTCGCCCTCCAGCGACCGCGTGGGACAGCGGCTGGACGGACCACCCGTGCCCCATGGAGATGAAGGCACGGGCACCTCGCGGCCCATGGTGCGCGGTGCCCTTCAGGTCACCCTTTCGGGAACGCCCATCGTGCTGGGTCCAGACCATCCGACCACCGGAGGCTACCCGCTCATCGCCGTCGTCATCCGCGCGGACTGGGGCCGCCTGGGTGCCCGCCGGGCCGGGGCGCCCGTGCGCTTCCAGGCGGTCTCCGTCGAGGAGACCCGGAGGGTCTGGAGCACCCACCCCGCCCGTCCTACCCAGGCAACTTCGGGGGCTTCCGGGGCGATACTGGGAGCATGAGTCCTCCGAAGATCGGCCCTCGCGCCCCGTCCACGACCCGCCTGCCGGAGCCGGCCCTCCCGCCGCGCCCACGCAACGAGGTCAAGCCCGAGCCGCGCGACCGCCAGGGGGCCTCCCTCTTCGAGTCCCCGAAGGCCCGCAAGGCCCCGGTGGCGCTGTCCACGCCGGCCGCTGGCCCCCAGTCGGGTCCCCGGCCCACGCCGGGCACCTACCCCACCGCCGCGGACGTGGCGAACATCGCCTCGATGACGGACCCGGTGGAGCGCAACCTGGCCATCACCCAGGGCTACCACGACCTGTCCGACGCGATGGGCACCCTGCTGGGCAAGGAGAACGCCAACTGGTCCACGTACGCCACCTGGGCCTCGAAGCAGGCCGGCGTGAGCATCCGCCAGGAGGACATGCCGAAGGCGTTCGTGGACATCCTCCAGGGCGGCGGCGCGGTCGGTGAAGCGATGTCCCGCGTGGACGACCTGCTGCGCAACCTGGGGCTGCCCGCCCTGCCCACCGGCGACCTCCTCAAGGCGGGCGCGGATGCGCTCAACAACGTCAGCAAGGCCATCGCCGACGGCAACCAGTTCGTCTTCCAGGAGGTGGGCCACGAGTTCGCCCGCTTCGTGGAGACCTTCCAGGGCGACACCCAGCTGGACCCCGCCAAGCTCCAGAAGTACCTGGACGGCTTCCCCCCGGACAAGGCGCTCTTGAAGGACGCCTTCGGCAACTACGCGCAGGCCATGTTCGAGAAGGATCCGAACAAGAAGGCCGAGCTGATGCTGCTGGCCAACGACACCGTCGGCCTGCACGAGCAGACGCAGCTCCAGTCGTACGTGGAGAAGGCGCTCAACTCGCCGGTGAAGGACATCTTCCGCGGCATCCTGGACAAGAGCATCGAGGCGGGCGCCAACGCGCTGCCCTTCCCCGCGAACCTCGCCGCCAAGGCGGCCATCAAGTCGGGCGCGGTGGACCTGGTCCTCAACCCGCTGGTGGACAAGCTGGCGGACGTGTTCCGGGGCATCGCCACCGAGCACATGATGAAGCTCGCCGTCCCGGGCGAAGCGCTGAAGCTGGGCAACGACCTGCCGCCGCCCGCGGGCATGGAAGACACGCTCTTCCCGCCGCACCTGCGCAGCATCGAGAACCCCACGCTGCGCGAGCTGCTCGGCCGCATGGACTCCTCGCCCGACAGCCTCAAGGGCACGGGCGCGAAGGACTGGAGCCAGTTGGATCAACGGATGAACTACATCGTGGACCTCTTCCGCACGCGCCAGTCGGATCCGCACCTGTTCGACCAGCCCTTCGGCAAGGAGGCCCACTACCCCGTGGCGCCCTCCGCGCCGCGCCCGGCCGCACTCGGGGTGTCGTAGGCCCCGGTCGCACCCCGCTGGGGAGTCATTCCTTTTGAATGCGCGGCGCCCTGCCCCGTCCATCAGGGCAGACACGCTCTTGAAGGAGACACCCCATGGCGAAGTGGCTGCTGGCAACGATGGCGCTTTCCCTCCCGGCCCTGGCCCACGCAGACGACTTCCGCAGGCCCACCGAGCAGGGCCAGAACCGGCAGGAGCTGCGACAGAACCAGCGCGAGACCCGGGATGATCACCAGGACCTGCGGCAGGTGGAGTCGCTGCTCGCCCGGTACGATTCGGCCCGCGGCCGCACCGCGCGGCGCGACCTGCAGCAGGTGGAGCAGGAGCTGCGGAACTACATCGCGTCGGAGCTGAACGAATCCCACCGCGAGCTGGCCCAGGACCAGCGCGAGGTGCGCTCCAGCACCCGCGAGGTGCGCTACGACGGCAACCGCCACGACGACCGCAAGGACCGCCGCGACGACGTGCGCGACGCCCGCCAGGAGTCCCGCGCCCTGCAGCAGACGCGCAACATCGCCCAGCAGCTCGACGGGCTCTACGGCCGCATGGACAGCGGCAGCGTGGCGCGCAAGCGCATGCTGCTGGCGGACCTGGTGCAACTGGCGCGCTCCGAGCAGGGCCAGAACCGCCAGGAGATGCGCGAGGACCGCCGTGAGGCCCGCGAGGACGGCCGCAGGTACTAAAGCCAGCAAGGGGCACGGGCCGGAGAGTTTCCGACCCGCGCCTCCGTCACCGGAGCCGCGTGACGTCGCCCGTCACGCCTCCTCGGCCGTGAAGCCCTCCAGCCGCGCGATGCCCAGCTTCTTCATCCGGCTCTGCAGCGTGGACGGCTTGAGCCCCAGCAGCGCCGCCGCGCCGCCATCGCCGTAGACGCGGCCCCGGGTCAACGTCAGCACCCGCAGGATGTGCTCGCGCTGCACCGCCGCCAGCGTCGCCACCGGAGCACCGGAGGGCAGCGCCGCCGGAGCTTCCATCGAAGTCCCCTGCACCGCCACGGGCCCCCGTCCCACCGGCAGGTCGAACGCATTCGCCGCCAGCTCCTGTCCCTGCGTCAGGATGGTGGCGCGCTCCAAGGCATTCGCCAGCTCGCGCAGGTTGCCCGGCCAGTCATACGCCGCCAGCCGCCCCAGCCCCGAAGCCGTCACCCGCATCCCGCGCCGGCCAATGCGCCGCGCCTGCTCCTCCAACAGGAACACCGTGAGCTGCGGCAGGTCCTCGCGCCGCTCGCGCAACGGCGGCAGGCGCAGCGGGAACACGCTCAAGCGATAGAACAGGTCCTCGCGGAAGCGCTTCTGGGCAATCGCCTGGTGCAGGTCCACGTGCGTGGCCGCCAGGATGCGCACGTCCGCCTTCACCGTCTTGTCGCTGCCCACCGGCTCGAACGCCTTCTCCTGGAGCGCGCGCAACAGCTTCGCCTGCAGCTCCACCGGCAGCTCGCCAATCTCATCCAGGAGCAGCGTGCCCCCGTTCGCCATCTGGAAGCGGCCGGCCCGGTCGCGGTTCGCCCCGGTGAAGGCGCCCTTCACGTGGCCGAACAGCTCACTCTCCAGCAGGCCCGCCGGAATCGCCGCGCAGTTGAGCGACACGAACGGTTGGTCGCGGCGCGAGCTCCAGCGGTGGATGGCGCGCGCCAGCCGCTCCTTGCCCGTGCCTGTCTCGCCCATGATGAGGACCGGCGTGTCCGTCTCCGCCACCTGCCGCGCCCGCCGTGACAGGTCCCGCATCACCGGGCTCAGCGACGTCTCCAGGATGCCTTCCGAGTCCGCACCCAACTGCGACTCCAGCAGCCTCGCGCGCTCGTGGTCCTGGCGGTGCAGCCGCTCCACCACCACCTGCTTCTCCGCGCCCTGGAGCGCCGTGGCGAGCATCTGCCCGTACACCTCCACCAGGTCCACCACCGGCTGCGCGTACGCGACGCACTCCGCGCGGTCCAACGTCAGCACGCCGTAGCAGCGCTCCCCCGCGCACAGCGGCACCACCATGCACGAGTGCCCCGCGGGCAGGTCCAACACCCCGTCGAACGGGTCTCCGTCCCCGTGCGCGTGGTCCTCTTCCGTGAACGCCCGCGCGCGGCGCGTCTCCAGCGCCTGCCGCAACGACGGGAAGTCCGACAACTGCAACGAGTGCTTGCGCACCGCCTGGTTCGCCAGCGGGCCGCGCGCCGCCACCGCCTCCAGCTTTCCCTCCTTCAGGAGGAACAGCGTGGCCAGGTCGAAGGGGACCACCCGGGTCAGCCAGTCCAGTCCCCGACGGAGAAGTTCCCCGACCCCCTCTTCGGTGGTTGCCAGCTCGACCAGCTCCCGAGCATCCTGCGTCACTTCCGGGTGGCGCCCCATCAGTTCATCCGGCATGTGTTACCGATAATAGCGCTCCACCGAAATTGCAGTGGCGACAGGCACCGGGATTTCGTTATTCACCTTCCCGGCAGCACCGCCCCGCCGGTGCCGATTCGAGGGTCTGAGGTAAAGACTTGGAATCACAGCAGTTGAGGCACTGGCACGGACGCTGCTTTACACCGTAGCAACCACAACCTCTGGGGTGGACCACGATGGCCCGCCCCCCATCCCAAGGAGTCGAACCATGCTGACCGTCGGCGACAAGCTTCCGAACTTCAAGCTGAAGGGCACCGTGAGCCTGGAGAAGAACAAGGAGTTCCAGGACATCACGAACGAGACCTACAAGGGCAAGTGGACCGTCCTGTTCGCGTGGCCGAAGGACTTCACGTTCATCTGCCCCACGGAGATCGCGGAGTTCGGCAAGCACAACAAGGACTTCAACGATCGCGACGCGGTCGTCCTCGGCCTGTCCACCGACAGCGAGTTCGTGCACCACGCGTGGCGCACGCACCACCCGGACCTGAAGAACCTGCCCTTCCCCATGCTGGCGGACATCAAGCGTGAGCTGTCCGGCGCGCTGGGCATCCTCCACAAGGAAGAGGGCGTGGCCCTGCGCGCCACGTTCATCGCGGACCCCGAGGGCATCATCCGCCACGTGTCCGTGAACGACCTGTCCGTGGGCCGCAACGTCAAGGAGACCGTCCGCACACTGGACGCGCTCCAGACGGACGAGCTGTGCCCGTGCAACTGGCAGAAGGGTGAGGAGACCCTCACCACGAAGCTCCAGAAGGCGGGGTAACCCACCATGGCCTCGCTCGAAGTCGTCCGCAGCGAACTCGCGGACGCCCACAAGGACACCCGTCTCAACCTCTCCGCCGTCCTGGAGAGCACGACCCTCACCCCGGAGCAGCGTTGGGGTACGGCCGTGGCATGCGCCTTCGCCGCTCGGAACGACCGGCTGAAGGAGGCGATGCTGAATGAGGCGAAGCAGGCGCTGGGTGAGAAGTCCGGGCCGGTCATCGAGGACGCGCGTGCTGCGGCCTCGCTGATGGCGATGAACAACGTCTACTACCGCTTCCGCCACATGATCGGGAAGGAGTCGTACTCGACGAAGCGGGCGGGACTGCGGATGAACCGGCTCGCGCAGGTGCTGACGAACAAGGTGGACTTCGAGCTGGTCTGCCTCGCGGTCAGCGCCATCAACGGCTGCGAGATGTGCATCCAGTCCCACGAGAAGGTCGTGCTGGACGGCGGCCTCACCGAGGAACACGTGCACGACGCGGTTCGCATCGCCAGCGTCATCCACGCGGCGGCGGTCGGCCTGGAGTCCTAAGAGGCCCGCTGCGCTTCGCGTGACATGAAGTTCCTGGCGCCCTCCGGTGGAGACACCGGGGGGCGCTTTCTTTCACCCCTCTCTTCGAAAGGAACGTGTCCCTCATGGCCCTCTACAAGAGCCCGAGTCCCCTCTCCGAGCAGGCCCGCACCGCCATCTCCGCCACCCTCAACGAGCGGCTGTCGGACGGGTTGGACCTGCACTCGCAGATCAAGGTCGCCCACTGGAACATCAAGGGCCCGCAGTTCGCCGCCCTGCACCCGCTGTTCGAAACCTTCGCGGTGAGCCTCGCCAACCACAACGACTCCATCGCGGAGCGCGCGGTGACGCTGGGCGGCCGGGCGTACGGCACCAGCCGTCACGTGGGGACGCACAGCCGCCTGCCTGAGTACCCGCAGGAGACCTCCCGCGACCTGGAGCACGTGAAGCTGCTGGCCGAGCGCATCGAGGTGTACCTGGCCGGCCTGCGCGACAGCCGCAAGCAGGTGGAGGGGCACCAGGACACGGACACGGTGGACCTGTTCACCGGCATCATCACCGAGTTCGAGAAGCACGCCTGGTTCCTGCGCGCGTCGCTGGAAGGCTGAAGCGGAAAGGCTGCACCGGAGCGGGGGGCGCGCTAGCGTGCCCCCTGTGAGCGAAAGCATCCCCCTGCATGCCTTCCGCACCGTGCCCCGCACGGGCGTCATCTTCGTCACCGCCGAGGCCACGCGCCGAGGCTACCGTCCCGGCGACCCGGACTGGTGCAACCTGGGCCAGGGTCAGCCGGAGACGGGCGACCTGCCCGGCGCCCCGCCCCGCGTGGGCCAGGTGACGGTGGACATGGCGGACCAGGAGTACGCGCCCGTCGCGGGCCTGTGGGAGGTGCGGGAGGCCATCGCCAGCCTCTACAACCGTCTCTACCGCAAGGGCCTGCCCAGCCAGTACAGCGCGGAGAACGTGTGCCTGTCCGGCGGTGGCCGCGCGGCCCTCACCCGCGCCGCGGCCAGCCTGGGCAGCGTGAACCTGGGCCACTTCCTGCCCGACTACACCGCGTACGAAGAGCTGCTGGACGTCTTCAAGGCATTCACCGCCATCCCCATCCTGCTGGAGGGCGAGCGCGGCTACGCCTTCACCCACGATGATTTGCGCCGCGAAATCCAGGGGCGCGGCCTGTCCGCCCTGCTCTTCTCCAACCCGTGCAACCCCACCGGCAAGCTGGTGCAGGGCGAGGAGCTGGCGCGGTGGGTGGGGGTCGCGCGCGAGCTGGAGTGCACGCTGCTCATCGACGAGTTCTATTCGCACTACATCTGGACGGGCCGCCCGGGCGTGCTGCCGGTGGAGAGCGCCGCGCGGTACGTGGAGGACGTGAACCGCGACCCGGTGGTGCTCTTCGACGGGCTCACCAAGAACTGGCGCTATCCGGGCTGGCGCATGACGTGGACGGTGGGGCCCAGGCAGGTCATCGACACGGTGTCGAGCGCGGGCAGCTTCCTGGACGGCGGCGGCAGCCGGCCCCTGCAGCGCGCGGCGATTCCGCTGCTCCAGGAGGACACGGTGGTGGCGGAGACGCGCGCCATCCACTCCACCTTCCGCGAGAAGCGCGACAAGTTCCATTCGCGCCTGGAGCGGCTGGGCATCCGCACGGACCGGGCGCCGGACGGGACGTTCTACGTCTGGGGCAACCTGTCCGGACTGCCCGCGCCGCTCAACGACGGCATGGCCTTCTTCCGCGCCGCGCTGGAACACAAGGTCATCACCGTGCCCGGTGAGTTCTTCGACGTGAACCCGGGCAAGCGCCGCGCCCGGGCCTCGCGCTTCCGCAGCTACGTACGCCTGTCCTTCGGCCCCTCGTGGGAGACGTTGGAGAAGGCGCTCCAGCGGCTGGAAGCGCTGGTGCTCCAGCACACGCCCGCGACCTGAAGCACGGGCAGGGCCGGCCCCGGTCAGGACTCCGGGGTCGGCACGCCGCGGAACTCCGCCGTGGCCATCACGTGCACCTTCTTGCGGTGCGACAGCGGGAAGCCCAGGGCCACGCGGCCCTTGAGGTAGTTGCCGCCGGAAGACAGGGACACCGAGGCGCCGTCGTCACCGGCGTTGTAGCCCCCGCGCCCGGTGGCGAAGAGGTGCGACTCCAGCGTCTTTTCGGAGAAGCGGTGCAGCCCCCCGAGCTTCACGCCCAGCCCGGCGGCCACGCGGCGGGCCTTCTTCACGGACTCGCGGGCCAGTTCCTCCAGCCAGTCCTGGCGGAACTCCAGCTCCCGCGAATAGCCCCACTTGAGCTCGCGCAGCGTCGCCTGCTTCATCGTGCTGAAGGCCGCGAGCACGTCCCCCAGCCGCTCCACCTGCTCCAGCCGGATGCGCAGCATGTACACCGCCGAGGACGAGCGCGTGAGCAGCCCTTCCGACATCTCCGCCTGCACCGACTGGAGGGTGAAGGCCGTGCGGGGCACGCCCAGCTCCTCCAGCGCGCGCACCAGCACCACCACCTCCCTCGCGTTGGTGAACGCCGCGTTGCCGGTGAAGAAGGCCGACGCCTTCACCTCCACCACCGCGTCCACGTGGTCCGCTTCCAGCTCGTGGTCGGCGGACAGCTCCACGACGATGATTCCCGATTCGGTCCCGGCCTGCTCCGACATGCGCCCCTCTTCGTGGGTGTGCGGCCCCACGCGTTTGGAAGGCCAGAAGTATAGGCTGCCCCCACGACCATGCGACGCATCCCGTCCCGGCTGTGGCTGTTGTGCGCCCTCTACTTCGTGCAGGGACTTCCGTTCGGCTTCCAGGTGACAGCGCTGCCCGTCTTCCTGCGCACGCGCGGCGTCTCCCTGGCCGCGCTGGGCTTCGCGGGTGCGCTGTCGCTGCCGTGGATGCTCAAGGCGCTGTGGGCCCCGCTGGTGGACCGCTACGGTTCCCAGCGCGTGGGCCGGCGCCGCTCCTGGATATTGCCCATGCAGGCGGGCCTGGCCCTGGCGTGCGTGGGCGCTGCCTTCGCCGCGCAGCGAGACTCGCTGCCGCTCTTGCTGGGCCTCATCTTCGTGATGAACCTCTTCGCCGCCACCCAGGACATCGCGGTGGACGGCTTCGCGGTGGACCTGCTGCGGCCGGAGGAGCTGGGCCCGGGCAACACCGCGCAGGTCGTGGGCTACAAGCTGGGCATGCTCACCGGCGGCGGGCTGCTCGTGTGGGCCAGCTCGCGCATCGGCTGGTCGGGCCTGTTCCTCGTCATGGCCGCGCTGTGCCTCACGGTCTTCACCGTCGTCCTCTTCGTGCGAGAGCCGCCCCCCCGAGCACAGGAGGCCCAGGAGGGCCCTGACGCGCCGAAGCTGGACTGGCCCGCGCTCTTCGCGCGCCTCAAGTCCGCGCTCACCGTGCCGGGCACCGGGTGGCTCCTGCTCTTCATCGGCACGTACAAGCTGGGCGAGTCCATGTCCGACGTCCTCTACAAGCCCTTCCTCGTGGACTCAGGCTACACGCCCGCCCAGATTGGCCTGTGGGTGGGCACGTGGGGCACCGCCGCGTCGCTCATCGGGTCCACCTGCGGCGGCCTGCTCGCCGCGCGCCTGCCGCTGCTGGGCGCGGTGGCGCTCACCGGGACGCTGCGCCTGTTGCCCCTGGCGGGACGGTGGCTCCTCACGCAGGTGGGCGTCAGCGACGCGGGCGTGCTGGGCGTCACCCTCACCGAGGAGTTCTTCGGCGGCGCGCTCACCACGGTGATGTTCGCCTTCATGATGTCGCGCACCGACCGCCGCATCGGCGCCACGCACTACACACTGCTGGCCAGCGTGGAGGTCGCGGGCAAGGCCCCCGCCGGGCCGCTCGCGGGACTGCTCGCGGATCCGAAGTTCGGCGGCTGGGGCTATCCGAACGTGTTCCTGCTGGGCGTCGCGCTGTCCGCCGCGTTCCTCGCGCTGCTCGCGCCCCTGCGCCGCAACAGCCCCGCGCCCACGGCCCAGCCCGTGCCGTGAAACATTTCCGTCACGCCGGTCGCCCTTCATCACGGACGTGTCACGAGGCCACGTGTCACCGGAACCTCACGGCGGACCTGTCAGGGGCGCGTGGTACTTGCCACCGCGTCGTCTGATGTTCCCCCCGAACGTGGGCGCCGGTCCCCGGCCCCGCGAATGAAGAGGTTCACATGATGAACAAGTCGATGAAGTCGCTGCTGGGCGGGCTCGTCCTGCTCACCGCGCCGACGGCGCTCGCCACGTCCACCACCAGCATCCCCGCCTTCGAGGCGAGCATCACCACCGCGCGCGGCACCACCAGCCCCGGCGGCGCCACCGTCCTCCGCTCGGAGATCAAGACCGCGCTCGACGCGTTCCTCAACGACACCGGCGGCTTCACGGGCGTGGACAGCGCCGAGCGCGCGTACCTCACCACCCGCCTCAACGACACGCCGTTCCAGCAGTCGCTGACGGGCACCGCGGCGAAGTACTTCGCGGACTTCTACGAGCTGAACGACGCGAGCGCGGTGGGCGCGCCCCTGTACCTGAGCCCCGTCGCCGGCACCGCCGCGTCGCTGTACGGCGCCACCGGACCGCTGGCGAACTCCTCGCGCATCCAGGAGGGCTACATCGCCAACGGGCAGGGCATCGCGAACCAGGCCACCCTGGGTGAAGCGTTCAGCTCCTACTTCGGTCCGCAGAGCAGCGCCTTCGCGCCCATCACCGTGAAGGAGCTCATCGCGACGCTCAGCGCGGGCACCGTCTCCGGCACGCCGACGGTGGACGAAGTGGAGGGCGCGACGGCCTACATCACGGCCATCTCCCGCAACAGCAACCGCCTCTACATCACCGGCTGGAGCTGCCGGGGCTGCGGCGCGCCGGGCTGGACGGGCGGCTACGTCATCGCCGCGGTGAGCACCGACCGCCGCTTCGTGCGGATGGTCTCCGTGATGACCGCCTCTGACTGACGTGAAGCCCTGACGCACCGCCGCAAAAGCGCCCCGGGACCCGCGTTCCTCCCGGGGTCGCTTGCGGTCCCCGCCGCCTCTGTCGTTGATTCGCGCCACGGTCCGGGTGGGCGGAGCGCACGCTCCGGCCCGGCCCCCAACACACTCCTGGAGGAAGCGACATGGCGGAGATGAAGACGTACGCGGGTGCATGCCACTGTGGACAGGTCAAGTACGAGGCCCAGACGGACCTGGCACAGGTGGTGAGCTGCAACTGTTCCATCTGTCACAAGCGCGGCCTGCTGCTGACCTTCGTCCCCCCGGAGCAGTTCAAGCCCCTGGCCGGCGTGGACAACCAGAAGCTCTACCAGTTCAACAAGAAGGTCATCGACCACCTCTTCTGCTCCAACTGCGGCGTGGAGTCCTACGGCACCGGCATGGGCCCGGATGGCAAGCGGATGTTCGCCATCAACGTGCGCTGCCTGGACGGCGTGGACCTCTCCACGCTCACCCCCATGCCCTACAACGGCCGGGACGCGTAAGGCCCCCCGGCGCGGCCTGCCGCCTCAAGCGCGGCGGGCCCGCCACATCAGGCCGGCGGCGAGGACCACGGCCGTGGGCGCGGCCCAGGGAAGCGACTTGCGCAGGCGGTGCTCCCAGACGTCCACCCGGTCCGCCAGGAGCAACAGCATCCAGTGCGAGGGAACGTGGTCCGGCTTGCCGTAGGCGGCCCTTCGCAGCAGGCCGCTCAGCCCCTGGGGAGGCTGGGCGGTGCCGAACACCGGAGGCATCTGCCTGCGGCCCGCGTGCTTGTACACCGGCACGTCCGCGTGCTGGGGCACGATGGGCACGCGCGCCCCCGCCAGTGGCTGCGGCACGGTCTCCATTGGGACGCCCGGGCGCTGGGACGGGTCCAGGTCCACGGCGATGTCCGTCGACTTCGGCTTCGACTTCGCCCGGGGCTTCGCGGTGCCTGGCTTGCGAGGTGTCTTCTGGGGCATGGAAGGCTTCCTGGTGGTTGAAGCGGGTTCAGGTCAGGCGTGGCCGTGGGGCATGAGGACGCACTTGATGCACCCGTCCTGCTTGTCGGAGAACAGGTCGTAGGCTTCCGGCGCCTGCTCCAGCGGGAAGCGGTGGGTGATGATGGCCTTCGCGTCGATGCGCCCCTTCTGGATGTGCTCCAAGAGGTGCGGCATGTAGCGCCGGGTGTTCGCCTGGTTCATCCGCAGCGTCAGGCCCTTGTTCATCGCGGTGCCAATGGGGATGAAGTTCCACGGCGGCCCGTACACGCCGATGATGGAGATGTTGCCGCCCTTGCGCACGCTGTTGATGCACCACTGGATGACGGTGGGCGCGCCGGCCTCCAGCTTCAACCCCAGGCCCAGCACGCGGTGCGCGCGAGAGCCTTCCGCCTCCATGCCCACCGCGTCGATGCAGACGTCCGGGCCGCGGCCTTCGAACATGTCCTTCAGGTGCAGGACGATGTCGTCCACGTGCTTGAAGTTCACCGTCTCCACGTTGGCGAACCTGCGCGCGAACTCCAGGCGGTACGGCAGGTGGTCCACCGCCACCACGCGGCCCGCGCCCATCAGCCACGCGGACTTCATCGCGAAGAGACCCACGGGGCCCGCGCCGAACACCACCACCGTCTCCCCTCCCTTGATTTCCCCCATCTCCGCGGCCTGGTAGCCGGTGGGCAGGATGTCGCTCAGGAAGAGGACGGACTCGTCGTCCATGCCGTCCGGAATCTTCATGGGTCCCACGTCCGCGAAGGGCACGCGCACGTACTCGGCCTGCCCGCCGTCGAAGCCGCCGGTGGTGTGCGAATAGCCATACACGCCGGACGCCACGTCGCTGCCCGGGTTGCTGTTCTCGCAGTTCCCGGTGAGGCCGCGCTGACAGTAGAAGCAGGTGCCGCAGGAGATGTTGAAGGGCACCACCACGCGGTCGCCCTTCTTGAGCTGCGCCACTTCGCCGCCCACCTCCTCCACCACGCCGGTGAATTCGTGGCCGAAGGTGCAGCCCACGCGCGTGTCCGGCACCAGCCCGTGGAGCAGGTGCAGGTCGGAGCCGCAGATGGCGGCGCGGGTCACCTTGAGGACCACGTCCTGGGGATGCTCGATGCGCGGGTCGGGCTTCTGCTCCACCTGGACGCGGTAGGGACCTTGATAGGTGAGTGCACGCATGCGCGGTGATTCCTCCGTCCCCAAGGGGTGAGGACGGCCGCGCGTCACGACAAGGGACGGTGCGCTCCCAGCCCTAGCTCGCCGGGCTGCCCTGGGGCGGAGCGAAGGTGCCCACGGGCAGGTCCGCCGCCCGCCACAGGTACCAGCTCACCACCGTGCGGTACGGGCGCCAGCGCTCGCCGTAGGCCAGGAGCGCCTTGGGCTTGGGCATCTCCTTCAGGCCGTTGAGCACCATGAAGCCCTTGCGCACGCCGTAGTCGTCCACGGGCAGGATGTCCGGCCGGCCCAGGCGGAAGATGAGCAGCATCTCCACGGTCCACTGGCCAATGCCTCGCACCTGCGTGAGGTGTTCAATCAGGTCCGCGTCGGACATCCGGCGCACGCGGGCGAGCGTCGGCACGGTGCCATCCACCGTCTTGCGCGCCAGGTCCTGGATGGCCAGCAGCTTGTTCGCGGACAGGCCCGCTTCGCGCAAGGACAGGTCCGGCACCGCGAGCAGCTTCTGGGGCGTGAAGCCCCTGCCCTGCCCCACGCGTTCGCACACGCGGCCGAAGATGGTCGCCGCCGCGCGGCCGTGGAGCTGCTGGTAGACGATGGAGTGCGCCAGTGCCTCGAAGGGGCTGTGCAGGGGGCTGCGCTCCATGCGGAAGGGGCCCACCGTCTTGAAGAGGGGCCCGAGCGTCGGGTCGGCCTTGAGGAGCGAGCGCCGCACCGAAGGCGTGTACGCGTCAGGGAGCAACGAAGGGGACGGGGCGGGAGCGCGCGGCATGGACCGCATGCTGCCCGGCCCCGTGCCACGCGCAACCCCGTTCCCACGCGCTCCGGTTCAGATGGGCGCGGCGCGGTCGGTCTCCTCGGGCACGTCCATGCGCGGCTCGCCTTCCATCAGCGAGTCGAACTCCTCCTCCATCTGGACGCCCAGGTCCTCCAACTGCTCCTTGGTCATGAGCTTGCGCGCGGACTTGAAGAGCTCCTTCTCCTCCTCCTCGACGTGGTGCTCCACGTTCTCCTGGAGGACCTTCATCTTGGCGTCGAATTCCTCGTCGTCCGCCTCCATGTCCAGCAGGTCCGCGATGAGGCGCTTGACGACGAGGTGCTCCTCGACGGCTTCGCGCAGCTCGTCCTCGGTGTCCTCCTTCTTGAGCGCCGGATAGAAATACAGCTCTTCAATCTTCGCGTGCGCGCCCAGGCGGTCCGCCACCTGCTCGAAGATTTCCTGGCGCTGCTCGTCGTCGTGGTCCTTGAGCTTCTCGTACCGCTTGAACAGCTTGGACACTTCCTCGTGCTGCTGCTTGAGCAGTTCCAACGCGTTCATGTCGTCCCCCAGGACAGGTGAAAGTCAGGTGCTGATAGATGGGGGTGCAGGCCCGTGAATGGAAGCCTCCCACCCACACTTCTCACTTCACCGGCAATTTCCGCGACGGCAGGTCCTTCAGCGCGGGGCCGTTGAGCACGCGGCCGGTGGGGCTGAAGCGGCCACCGTGGCAGGGGCAGTCCCAGGAGCGCTCCGCGTTGTTCCAGTGCACGTGGCACCCCAGGTGCGTGCACACGGGAGACACGGCGTGCGCGGTGCCATCGTCCTCGCGGTAGACGGCCACCTTGTGGCCCTCCACTTCCAGAATCTTCCCTTCGCCCGGGGCGACGTCCGCCAGGTGGTGACCGTCCGGCCTGGCCAGGCGGTCCGCGACGAAGCGGAAGGCCACGTCCGCGTTCTCCTGGATGAAATCCTTCGCGCTGGCCTTCGGCTTCACGCGGCCCGGGGCGTACAGCGCGGCGTAGGGGTCCTCGTTGCCGAGGATGAGGTCCGACACCACCATGCCTGCCAGCGTCCCGAACGTCATGCCCGTGCCGGAGAAGCCCGTGGCCACGTACACGTGACGGCGGCCCACGTTGCGACCGATGAAGGGCAGGCCGTCCGCGGGTTCGATGATCTGCCCCGACCAGCGGTGGGTGAGGCGCTTCACGGGCAGGTGTCTCACCGCGTAGTCCTCCAGCGCGGTGAAGCGCGAAGCGGTGTCCTCCTCCGCGCCGACCTTGTGGTCCTCGCCGCCCACGATGACGTACGGCACGCCGTCCACCTGCTGCGTGCGGATGTAGTGATAGGGCTCCTGGCTGTCGTAGTACTGGCCCGCTTCCAGGGGCCCCTCCAGCGGCCCCGCCACGGCATAGGTGCGGTAGGCGTAGAGCTTGGTGTGCATCGCCACGCGGTTGAGCGGCGTGGTGGTGGCCTCCACCACGGCCTGGGCGGTGACGGTGCCCCGCTCGGTGACGACGCGGCAGGGCGCACCGTCATGGACCTCCACCACCTTCGTGTTCTCGAACAGGTGGCAGCCGTCGCCAGGGATGGCGTCCGCGAGCGCGAGCAGGTACTCGCGCGGGTGGAACAGGGCCTGGTCCTCCACGCGCAGCGCGCCCTTCACCGGGAAGGGCAGCGGCACGTCCTTGGTGAAGGAGGCCAGCAGCCCCACCTGCCTCGCGGCGGAGACTTCAAGCACCAGGTCGCGCAGCTCCCGGTCGGTCCGCGCGTACTTGAAGGCCGGCACCCGGCTGAAGCCGCAGTCGATGGAGAGCGACTCCACCAGGGATGCAATCTGTTCGATGGCGGCCCGGCTGGAGGACGCGGCCAGGTGCGCGCCCTTGTCACCGAAGTCCTGGATGAGCGTGGTGTACGGCGTGTCCAGGAGCTCCGTCAGGTGCGCGGTCGTCTGCCCTGTCTGGCCGGAGAGGATGCGGTGCATCTCCAGCACCGCGACCTTCTTGCCGGCGCGCTTGAGCAGCCAGGCCGTCGTCAGCCCCGCGATGCCACCTCCGATGATGGCCACGTCCACCGAGAGGTCGCCCGGCAGGGAGGGGAAGTC
>NZ_RAVZ01000108.1 GCF_003611635.1 Corallococcus terminator
GCCGCGGCCCCCGCCGCCGTGGCCACGCCGCGCGCCCCCGAGCCGAACGTGGTGCAGGCGCCTCCGCCCGCGAGGGAGGAGGAGGCCCCGAACACCGCCAAGGCCAACACCATCGCGGACCGCAGCATCCGCGTGAACGTGGAGGTGCTGGACTCGTTGGGCCTGCTCGCCGGCGACCTGCTGGTGGAGAGCGCCCGGGGCCGGCTGCGCAGCACGGAGACGGCGGCGCTCTTCGAGCGCTTCAGCCGCCTGGGTGACCGCTTCCTGCGCATGTCCGAGGAAGTGGACGTGCCGGACGCCATCCGCGTGGAGCTGGAGCGCGCGGAAGCCGACCTGCACATGCTGCGCGACGACGCGTTCCGCTTCGTGCGCCGCAACGGCGACGGCATCGAAACGCTGCACGGCAACCTGGCCCAGTTGGCGGACCACGTGGCCGAGGCGCGACTCGTGCCGCTGGCCACCGTGTTCGATGCGTTCCCGCGTGCCGTCCGCGACATCGCGAAGACGCAGGAAAAGGACGTGGACCTGGTCATCGAGAACGCCGACATCGGCGTGGACCGGTCCATGCTGGCCGACGTGCGCGACGCGCTGGTGCACCTGCTGCGCAACGCGGTGGACCACGGCCTGGAGTCCCCGGATCTCCGCCAGCAGATGGGCAAGCCCGCCACGGGCCGCATCCGCATCCGGGTGCGCGTGGATGGCGACATGCTCCACATCGAGGTGGAGGACGACGGCCGGGGCATGGACACCGACCGGCTCAAGCAGGTGGCCGTCAACAAGCGGCTCCTGTCTCCGGTGCAGGCCGCCGCGCTGTCGGAGCGCGAGGCCATCGAGCTCATCTTCCGCCCCGGCTTCTCCACCCGCGAACAGGTCAGCGAATTGTCTGGCCGCGGCGTCGGCATGGACGTGGTGAAGCGCAAGGTGGAGACGCTGGGCGGGTCGGTGGGTGTCTCCAGCCGCCAGGGCCGAGGCACCACCATCACGCTGCGCCTGCCGCAGTCGCTGGCCCTGATGAAGGTGCTGCTGGTGCGCCTGGGCGATGACGTCTACGGCATGCCCGCCGCGGACGTGGTGGCTGTCATGCGCATCAAGCCCGATGACCGCATGGAGGTGTTCGGCACGCTGGCGGTGCGGCACCGGGGCAAGCCCACGGCGCTCGTGGCGCTGGGGCCGCTGTTGGGCCTCAACGGTGGCAACCGCTTCGACAAGCCTCCCGCGGTGGTCGTGCGCCACGGCGACGACTACGCCGCGCTGGTGGTGGACGGCTTCGTGGACGAGCGCGAGGTGGCCGTGAAGCCCTGCGGCGGCGAGTTCCTCAAGGGCGCGCCCTTCATCGCGGGTACGGCGGCGCTGGAGGACGGGCGCATCGCGGTGCTCCTGCACGTGCCGGACATCATGACCGAGGTGCGCCGCATGGCGCGCCCCGTCACCCAGGCGCCCGCCAGCCGACGGCTGCGGGTGCTGCTGGTGGACGACTCACCCATCGCCCGCGCGACGGAAGGTGCGCTCGTCAAGGCGCTGGGCCACAACGTGGAGGAGGCACAGGACGGCGAGGAGGCGTACGCGAAGGTGCAGACGAACACGTACGATCTCATCCTCACCGACGTGCAGATGCCCAAGCTGGACGGCTTCTCCCTCACGCGGAGGCTGAAGGCCACGCCTTCGGTGGCACGCATCCCGGTCATCATCCTGTCGTCGCTCGCGTCGCCGGAGGACAAGCGGCGCGGACTGGATGCGGGCGCGGATGCGTACCTGGTCAAGGGGGAGCTGGGCGTGGAGAGTCTGGCCCAGTCCATCGATCGGCTGACCTGAGGAGCCTCTGGTGGGCGGCGGCACGGCGGTGATGGGGATGGCGTTCCGGGTACTCCTGGTGGGGCGGGGCCTGCGCTCGTTGGTGCGCGGGCTCTTCGACGGGGAGTCCCTGGTGGCCGTGGGCCCGCCCGAAGCGGAGTTCATGAACGCCGAGGAGGTCGTGCGGCGGCACTTCCCGGACATCGTTCTGGTGGACCTGAGTTCGTCCCAGGCCCTGGGCGCCATCGAGCGCATCATGGCCACCCGGCCGCTGCCCATCCTCGCGCTGCACCCGGGGGTGCTCACCGGGCAGCAGGCGTTCCAGGCGCTGGCCATGGGCGCGCTGGACGTGATGGACCGGCCCATGAGCCCGACCCAGGACTTCTGGTCCGCGGTGGGCCGCAAGCTGGTGATGCTGGCGCAGGTGAAGGGCGTGCGCTCGTCGCCGTCGGTGCGCAAGCGGCTCCAGGAGGGGCCGACGGCGCCGTTCCCCCTGGTGGCCCTGGCCGCGTCCCTGGGCGGCCCCAAGGCGGTGGCGCAGGTGCTGCGGATGATTCCGCGCGGGTTCCCGGCGCCCATCGCCTATTGTCAGCACATCAGCCAGGGCTTCACGGAGGGGCTGGCGCACTGGCTGTCCACGGAGACAGCGCTGCGTGTCGTCGAGGCGACGCACGATGCGGGGATGGAACCGGGCACGGTGTACATCGCGCCCTCGGGAGGACATCTGCTGGTGAAGTCGGATGGCCGTCTGGAACTGGACTCGGGCCCTGCCCTGCGGGGCTTCCGCCCTTCGTGTGACATGCTGCTAACTTCAGCGGGGGAGGCATTCGGCCGGCGCTGCATTGGCGTCATCCTGACGGGCATGGGCCGCGATGGCGCCAGGGGTTTGAAGGAGATTCGCGAACGGGGTGGACGCACCATCGCGCAGGACGAGGCCTCGTGCGTCGTCTACGGCATGCCGCGCGAGGCGGTGCTGCTGGGCGCGGCGGAGCAGGTGCTGTCGTTGGAACTCATTGGCCCGACGTTGGTGCAGTGGGTGGACGCGTGCTGACGGTCGGCAACAAGGTCCTCCAGCAGCTCGCCGCGCTCCTCCTGGAGCGCGCGGGCCTGAAGATCACCCTGGATGGCTACCACAGCCTCCGGCTGGCGCTGTCCACGCGCATGCCCGTGCTGGGCCTGAGCGATCCGGACAAGTACATGCAGCGGCTCATGAGCACCCACGGCGAGGAGGAGCTGCGCGCGCTCCTGCCGCTGGTGACGGTGGGCCACACGGAGTTCTTCCGCGACGCGAAGCAGTTCCGCGCGCTGGAGCAGAGCGTGCTGCCGGAGCTGCTCGCGCGTGCGCGGCGCGAGATGCGCAAGGTGTCCATCTGGTCCGCGGGCTGCGCCACCGGCGAGGAGCCCTACAGCCTGGCGCTGGTGATGGCGGAGCTGGGCGCGCTCGCGGTGGAGGTGGACCTGTGGGCCACCGACCTGAACCTGGCCGCGGTGGAGGCCGCGCGGCAGGGGCGCTTCTCCAACCGTCGGGCGATGGCCATTGGCCCGGAGCGCCTGTCGCGCTTCTTCAAGCCGGTGGAGGAGGGGTACGAGGCGTCGCCCGTGCTGCGCGAGTACATCCGCTTCGACGGACAGAACCTGGCCGTGCCGCTGTTCGACAAGGTGGCGCCCGCGTCGTTGGATCTCATCCTGTGCCGCAACGTCATCATCTACTTCGACCTGCCCACCATCCGCGGGTTGATGGACCGGTTCCTCACCGCGCTGCGCCCGGGCGGGCTGTTGTTCCTGGGGTACTCGGAGAGCCTGTTCAAGGTCTACGATCGCTTCGAGATGATCGAAGTGGACGGCGCGTTCGTGTACCGCCGGCCGCTCGGGAACAGTCCCCTGCCGCCGCCCCCGCGCGTGTCCAGCCCGTCGGATCCGCCGCTGCGTCCCGGCAGCCCGGAGTCCTTCGCGGTGGACCTGCGCCAGCGGCTCCAGGCCAACGCGGCGACCGCCGCGAAGCTGCGCAACCCGGGCGGCGCGGATTCGCTTTCATCCCGGGGAGGGGAGGCTCCGCGCCGGCCCACCACCGAACTTCCCGCCATGGGCAACCTCACCGGGCGGCGCACCGGGGAGTTCCCGGCCGTCCGGGTGGATCCTTCGCGCCCGCCCCCCGCGCAGCCTCCTGCCGTGGCGGCACGTCCCACGGGTTCGTTCCCCGTGGTGCGCATGGAGACCCCTCGGACCCCGCCTTCTCCCGACGGCAGCACCGCGCCTCGTCCGGGAAGCTCGTGGCCGCAGTTGTTGCCTCCCGCGGAGCGCCTCAACATGGCGGTGCGCAAGATGACGGCGGGGGACTTCCCCGGCGCCATCGCGGGCGTGGAGCGGCTGCTGGTGGACGAGCCCAGTGACCTGGACGCGCTGCTGACGCTGGGCAACCTGTATTCGCTCACCGGCCGCAGCGGCAACGCGCGCGACACCTTCGCGCAGGCGCTCCAGCGCGAGCCCTTGTGCGTGGAGGCGCGCGTCTTCGCGGGCGTGGCGGCGATGCAGGCGGGAAGCCTGGCCGAGGCGCGCTCCGAGTTGGCGAAGGCGCTCTTCCTGGAGCCCACGCTGGCCATCGGCCACTACCTGCTGGCGCAGGTGCAGGAGCGCACCCAGGACTTCGATGCGGCCCGGCGCAGCTACCGCAACGCCGTCGCTCAGCTCAAGCATCCGCAGCGCCCGCTGGCGGGGCACTACCCGGAGATGCTCGATTCAGCGGAGGCCATCTCCCGCGCGGCCCGCTATGCGCTGGCCGCGCTGGAGGAGCAGCCGGGCTGAGGTTGGAGCCCGGCCGCGGCGCGGCTCAGTCCAGGGTGCCCTTGACCTGATCCAGGCTCTTGGACGGGTCCAGCACGGCGCCGAACTTCTTCTGCAGGTACGTCTTGGCCTGACCGCGCAGCAGCATGCCGGGGTCGGTGCCTTCGCCCGTCACGGTCTTGTCGGTGATGACGAAGCTGGCATCCAGGTTGATGCCCATCACCTTGCCGGCGAGCTTCGCGCCCTCTTCGCCCGTCCAGTCGGACTTCACGCCGTACTTGGAGCCCCAGTAGCTGAGGAGCTGCTCGACGCGCTTCTTGACCTCGTCCTTGGGAAGGTTGTGGGGGACCTCGAATTTCAACATGCCCATGGCGGTGACTCCTGTTCAGAAGGTGGCTGGTCCCTGCGGTTTAGTGACACCGGGCCGGAAATGGAACCGCCGTGTGGTGTTTGCCGCCAGGCGATGTCCACCGGTGGCCTACCGGGCGGCCTTGCGCTGGGGGCGGCGCGGCTTCTTCGGGGCCGCCTTCGCGGCCTGCTTCGGCTCCTCCCGGGGCTCTGACTTCGGCTCGCCCCAGCGCTCCAGGTAGGGGTCCAGGTCGAACTTCTGCGCGGTGCGCAGGGAGCTCATGGGCCGCACCTTTCCAATCACCGCGCGCTCCTGGAAGGGCCGGTCGTGCAGGCCCAGGATCCACATGAAGTTGGACACGCTCGCCGGATCGCGTCCGTCCACCGCGTAGGTGTCATTGAGCCGGTGGATGCGGTCCAGGGCCTCCTGCGGCGTGGGGCTCCATTCGAGGATCTTCTTGCCCCAGAGCATGCGCAGGTAGTTGTGGATCCGCCCTCGCTCGCGCAACTCCTTCTGGGACGCGTTCCAGAGCGCGTCCGCCGTGCGGCCCTGGGCCAGCTCCTCGTAGGAGTACAGGTGCGGGCGCGGATCCTTCGCGTGGCGGGAGAGCGTCTCGCGCGCCCAGGGGGGCAGGGAGTCCACGGTGAGCTGTCGGGGCCCGGGCGTGTGGAAGCAGAAGTTGAAGCCCAGCTCGCGGCGCACGAGCAGCTCCTCCAGGAATGACTGGACGGCGGGATGTTCCCGGCCCTTCGCCGCGAGGGCCGCGCGCGCGGCCTCGCCCGGGAAGAGGTTGCCCCAGTGCCAGTAGGGCGACAGGTTGGACTGCTGGCCCAGTCCCGGATCATTGCGGCCTTCCTCGTAGCCCTCCAGCCGCTCCTCCAGGAACGCGTTCAGCGCCTTCAGGCCCGCCTTGCGGCCTCCCTTTTCGTCCAGGGGCTTCACGGAGTGATCCACCGCGAACGTGTGCAGCGCCGCGCGCGCCTTCACCGGGTCGGCGAGCTCGAAGTCTGGTTGGAGGTGCGCGCCCGACGTCTTCACCTTGCGTGGGGGCAGGGTTCGCTCCAGGTACTCCGGCCACAGCTTGCGCAGCTTGGGGCGCAGCGCGTACGCGCCCACCTGGGCCGCGGGGATGCGCTGCATGGGCACCACGCACGAGGCATCCACGGCGAAGAGCGGGATGTGGAGCGCCTTCGCCGCGCCTCGCAGGTGGCCCGGGATGATGTACGTGGGGAACAGGTCCGACACGATGGCCGCCGCGCGCTTGCCCAGCTTCGCGATCCGGGGCTTGTGCTCCTTCGCGGTGCGCGGCAGCTCCAGCCAGTACGGCAGCCCGCGCCCAGCGCAGCCCCTGGCCATGTCCGCCATGCCTTCCAACGCCCACGCGTGGAGCCGCTCCGACGCGAACGGGTAGTCCGGACGGAGGGCCTGGTAGACGACGACGGGCAGGCCCAGGTGGTTGCCCAGCGCGATGGCGGCATCGAGCGCGTGGTTCTCCTCCCACCGGTGGTTCACCATGCACCAGTAGAGGACGAAGTCCCGCTGGCCCGAAGGGAAGGGGGCGTCGTTCACCTCCTGGACGCGAGCGGAGTCGACAGCGAGTTCGGACCACGAGATGCCTTCGGGCATGGGACGGCGAAGATGCCGCATTCCGCGTGCGTGTCGCGGTGGGAGTTTCACTGCGTTGAGCGGTGGACCTCCTGTCCGCGCGAATGTTTCGCACGCGGCGGAAATCCAACACGTGCCCACGGGTTGTGGTTTTCTGCCAGCCGGCCGGACCCAAGGAGCCCCCTGCGTGGCACACCGTCGAACCTGGAACCTCCCTGTCACCGTCCTCGCTGTCGCGCTGATGTCGGCGGGCCTCGCCCACGCGCAGGCGGGAGGCACGTCTGTGTATCCGGCGCCCCAGCCGCCGCCGCCGCCCGCGCCGGGGATGTACGCCGCCCCGCCGTCGCAGGCTGAAACGCCTCCGTCCAACGACGCGTATCCGCCCTCGCAGTCCGCGGCTCCGTCGAACACCGACGCGTATCCGCCGTCGCAGTCCGCGCCTCCGTCCAACGATGGCTATCCTCCGTCGCAGGGCGCCCCGTCGAACGGGGGCTACGCGCAGCCGGGGTCGGCGAATCCGAACGACGCGTATCCTCCCCCGAGCGACGCGCCCGTGCTCCCGCCGGATCCGGACCGCCTGCGCACCGAACCGCAGGCCCCGCTGACGGAGGGCCCTTCAGGCGTGCGGCAGGAGTCCACGCCCGCGTCGGAGCCCGCGACCGCGTCCAACTACATCCGCCCGCCCCCGGAGGACAACGGCGTGTGGCTGGATGGCCAGCGGCGCCGGGGGCCCTTCCTGTCCGGCCCTGGCAGCATGAAGTTCATCGCGCACCACACGACGATGGGCGCGCTGGGCGGCTTCTTCACGCAGGCGTTCTCGCAGGACTTCAGCATCGATCGCAGCTCGCGCGAGGCGATGCTCGCGGGCACGCTCATCGGCGCGGGCCTGGGCTTCGGCGCGTCCGCGTGGTGGCAGTTCAACAACTGGGTGGCGGAGCCCATGGCGAACTTCAGCGTGGGCAACTCGCTGGTGGGCTCCATGTTCATGGCGGGCTTCATGGACCTCATCACCCAGGACCCTGGCGTGCTCACCTGGTCCGCGTTCCTCGGCGCGGAGCTGGGCGCGTGGCTGACGGCGGGCATCGGCGGCGGACAGCTTCCCCTCAACGACGGCCTGCTGGTGGCTTCCGGCGCGGGCTGGGCGGCGGCGTACAGCGCGCTGCTGCTCGCCATCGTCCACTTCTCCGGCACGTCCATCTCCGGCAAGACGTGGAAGGACATGCTGCTCATCGCCCCGGGCGTGGGCGCGGGCGTGCTGGCGCTGGCGACCATGCGCTACAACCCGACGCCGTCCCAAATCCTGCGCGCGGACCTCTTCGGCGGTGGCGTGGGCGCGGCGGTGCTGCTCATCTCCGGGCTGGTGCTGGGCGGCTTCAACCAGTCCACGCCCTACGTGCTGTCATTCCTCGGCTCCGCGGGCGCCATCACCACCGTGAGCCTGCTGTGGGAGGAGAGCGTGGACCGCTCCGCGACGACGGTGCGAAGCGGGCATTCCTCCAAGGACCGGCCCTACAAGAACGTCTGGTGGTAGACGGCCCGGAGGGCGGGCGAGCAGGCGTCATGGCACGCAGGGAAGGCCAGCATCACCTTCCCACCATCCATGGCGCGCGTCCTTCCCTTCACGGCCCTCCTGGCTTCGCTGGAACGCTCACTGGAGCCCGGCGACAGCTCTTCCCGCGGTAACGCGGCTCCCTGGCCGGCGCATCTGCGGCCCCTCCTGGAGGCCGCGAATCCCAGCGCGGAGCTGCGCCGCATGCGCGACGCGGGCACGCTGCTGAAGGACACCCGCCCGTCGCTCTATGTCGTGGAGCTGTATGGCCCGGCGGGGAAGTTCTCCGGCCCGCCCCTGCGCTACCTCTTGTGCGCGCTGACGCCGGACGCGGTGGCGCCGCTGGAGCATGACCCGTACCGGCCGCGCGCGTGGGAGGTGGAGCCCGCCGTCACGCTGGTGGCGGACGACCATGGCGCCCTGCGCGCGCTTCTGGCGGAAGCCGCCGAGCGCGGCATCTCCGTCTGGAAGGGGGAATACGACGGCGCGCCGGTATCGCTCTTGCGCATCGAACCGTCACCGGTGTCCAAGCGCCTGCAGGCGGTGCTGGATGAAGCGCCCATGCGGCCGCTGGCGGCCCTGAGCGAACAACGCCAGACGCTGGCGGCGGTGGTGCCCCTGTCCGAGCCGGGCCTGGAGCTGTGCCCCATCCACCGCGCCCTCAAGGGCGTGACGACGTTCCAGGAGGAGACCTTCCTCACCCTGGTGGCCGCCTACGCGCGCGTGACGGACGTGGACGCGCCGCTCACCACGCCGCAGGGCATGGCGGCGGCTCGCGAGCGGCTGGCGACGCTGGTGCCCGGACAGCACGCGGTGCTGCTGGTGCTGCCGGGAGGGCGGGGGAAGATCCTCCGCTTCCGGCAGGGGCTGGACCTGGCGCACCTGAAGGGCGCGCCGCGCAGTCCCACGTTGAGGAGCCTGGACCTGGCGCTGCTCAACGCGCTGGTGCTGCGCACGGTGCTGGGCATCCAGGATCCGGAGGCGTCGGGGCATCCCCAGGTCTATCCGGTGCATGGCCTGGAGGCGCTGGTGCAGGGCGTGGAGACCGGCATGTTCCAGGCGGGGTTCGCGCTCAACCCGCCGCCCGTGTGGGAGGTGCGCGCGGTGATGGAGGCCCAGGCCACGCTTCCGCCGCGCACCCTTCGCGTGGAGCCGCGCGTGCCCGCGGGCCTGCTCTTCCTGGACCCGGGAGCCTGACGCTTCCGTACGGGCGCTGACCGGAACCCCGCAGGACTGGCCCCGGCAGGTGCGGCTGGAGTTGCAGCCCGGTCCCGGGGAGACGCTGGATGCCATCTGTGGCGGCGAGGTGCAGGTGCTCCAGCGCAGGGCGGGCTACCGCTTCACGTTGGATCCGGTGCTGCTCGCGCACTTCGCCGTCTTCGAGGCGGGAGCGCACCGGGGGCGGCTGCTCGACCTGGGCACCGGGTGCGGCATCATCCCGCTGGTGCTGACCCGGAGATTGGGGCGCGCGGACATCACCGCGCTGGAGCTGCAACCGGACCTGTTCTCCCTGGCGGAGCGCAACGTGTACCTCAACCGCTGCGAGGGCGCGGTGACGCTGGTGCGGGGGGACCTGCGGCAGGTGACGGGGATGTTTCCCGCGGGCAGCTTCGGCCACGTGCTGTGCAATCCGCCGTACCGCGCGCGCACCGCGGGCCAGCGCAACCTGTCGACGGAGAAGGCGCTGGCGCGGCATGAGATTGCCTGCGAGTTGCCGGACGTGGTGCGCGCGGCGGCCTACCTGCTCGTTCCCCGGGGAGGGCTGTGCATGGTGTATCCGGCCTCCCGTTTCGGTGAGCTGGTGTCGGTGCTGAGAACGCTGCAACTGGAGCCGCGCACGGTGCGCATGGTGCATCCGCGCGCGGACCGGCCCGCGAAGCTGGTGCTGCTGCACGCGGTGAAGGGCGGCCGGGCGGATCTCACCGTGCTGCCCTCGCTCGTCGTCCACGCCGAGGACGAACACGCCTTCACCGACGAAGTGAACGCGATGGTGGGCTGAGCAGGCAGTCCAGGGGCTCGGACCCTCAATCCGTTGCGTCGGACAGGTGATACCTGACACGTCTGTGATTTGGTTTCCGGGTGTTGACTCATCAAGCAAGGCAATGGCAGAACTGGTCCGCCGCCCCTGGGGAAGGGCGGCTGTCGTGTCTAGTCCCGGAACGCAGGAATTAAATTGAAACGCGCCGCAAGTCTTGTCCTGGCCGCGAGCCTGACTGTGTCCACGTCTGCCTTCGCCACGGACCCCTTTCAAACGTCATCCCACTCCATCACCAGCCCGGCCAACGAGTTCTGGAACATCTACGGGCTGGGCTGGCACCTGACCGGCACGACGCTCTCCGGAACGCGCAGCAATTCGTCGTACGGGGGGAACACGGCCTGGAACGAGTGGGATGCCCTGAAGTTCGCCTGGACCAACGATTACAATGCTCGCAACGCGGTGATGGGGTTCGTCCAGGGCTCCCTCGTCAACGGGGTGACGACCCCGGCGAACCCGACCCCTCCGCTCGAACAGCCGACGGGGTACGTGTGGTCCTGGTCTATCGAGGAGCGCTGGCCGGACGACTGCGTGACCCCAGAGAAGCCCATTCCCCCCAAACGGTGTGAAGACGCCCACGCTCGCAAAGGATCCTTCCACTACGACCAGGTGCCGGCCTACATCAATGGCATCCATCTGTTGTACCTGTGGTCGCGAGACGCGACCTTCCTGGCGACCATGCTCCCGCGTGCGGAGATCGTCATGGACCAGTACCTGCTAGGAACCATGCAGGGGGCTTCGGGCCTGCTGATCACGCCGGGGGTCGAAAACCAGGGGGACGCCTTCGGGCGACCGAGCACCTACATGGATCAGCTCCGCTCGGGCCACAAGGACGGCTGGGTGAATGCGTCCTTCTACTCGGCGTTGCTGGCCATGGGAGACCTGGAGGAGGCGGCGGGCAACGCCACCAAGGCCCTGGCCTACCGCAACCGTGCGTCGACTTTTCCCGCGCAGTATCGCGCCGAACTGTGGACGGGAAACCGTTACGCGGGCTGGCGGGACGTGAACAACGTGCGGCACGACGCCGGATATACCTACGTCAACCTGCCGGCGTTGGTCCGGGGCCTGCCCACGCCCGCGGAGGCGGACCGCGTCCTGGCCTGGCTGGATTCTCCCGCCGCGGCGACCGTGCGCGGTGCCCACATCGGGAGTACCTCCGTGTATCAGCATGTCATCGCGCCTCGGACCAACACCGCGCCTGTCGTGACCTCGGAGTGGGATTACTGGTCGAACCCGGATCCGGACCCGCAGACTCCGGAATACACGGAGATCGATCCCCGCCGTTACGGTTCGCACTTCCAGAACGGCGGCACGTTCCTGTGGGTGGCCTACTACGACATCATGGCGCGGCTGCGTTACCGCCATGCCGATGATGCACTGCCGAAGTACCAACGCATGCTCACGCGGGTGGCGCGGGACCCGAACTCGCTGGCGTTCTGCGATGGGTTTCTCTGGTGCAGTGGTCCGCACTGGGCTCAAAACAGCTTCGGTGAGCTCAACGGGGAGGTTGGCGTCAATGGTGAGTTTCCCGAGTCTGGCTTGGCGGTCCTTCCCCTGCTGTATGGCTTCATGGGCGTGAGCGCGGACCTTCAGGGGCTGCACGTCGCGCCGGAGCTGCCGACGGCGCTCGTCTCCGCCTCCACGGCGGGCGTGGACTACCGGGGCTCGCTGCGCACCATCAAGGTGAGCCGGGGCCAGTTCGTCGAACATCAGTCCGAAGCCATCCAGGCGACGGACGTGGGCACCTCGCTGCTGACGCAGACCTTCCTGGGCACGGGGCCCTTCAACGAGGTGGGCGTCCAGGTGGGCAGCTACGGCGTGGATGGCAAGGCGTTCACGCTTTCGCTGGAGTCGTCCAACAACAACGGGCTGGCCTGGTCGCCCGTGGCGACCCGGCGGCTGACGGACGTGCAGGACAATGCCTGGGTCTACATGGCCGTGCCGCCCCAGGGGACGGGGCTGATGTACCGGCTGACGGTGCGAGATCCCTCCGGCAGCCTGGCGTGGTGGCGGAATCCGTCCTCCACCGTGTGGGGGGCGGCCTTCCAGGGAAGCACCACCTTGACGGGGGACTTCGCCTTCCGCGTGGTGAACGCGCCTCAGAGCGTGCTGCTCAGCCAGCCGGCGGCGGACGTGGCGGATGCGCTCAATGGCACGCTGGCCCAGGGCTTCACCGCCACCCAGCCGTTCGACCGCGTGAGCCTGAACATCGGCACGCACTTCACCAGCACGTCGGGTTTCACCGCGCGGATCTTCCGCGACAACGGTGAGGGCTGGAAGCTGCTGGTGCAGCAGGTGTTCAAGAACGTGGTGGACAACAGCGACGTGTCGATGAACTTCGCGTCCCTGAAGCCCGGCAACTACCTGCTGGAGATCTCCGAGGAGGTCGGCACCATCTCCTGGTATCGCGGCAGCACGAGCAATCTGGGCCCGAATTTCTGGGCGTCCCAGAACAATGTCTCCCTGCCGGGCAACCGCACCTTCAGCCTGTTCCGCGGCCAGTACCGCGTCGAGGTGCCGGAGAAGGGCGTGGACACCACCGTCCTCGCGGGCAATCGGTACACCATGACGAACTGACGGGAAGGTTCCGCAGGGAGCGGAAGGCGCTGTCCTGGCGCATCCCGCTCCTCGCGCGGAACGGTTCTGGCGTAGAGTCCCCGCCCTGGGGCTCGGACCGGGAGTCCCCTGTCTCATCCGAAAGCAGGACGTGATGCGCGTGGGCTCACGACGTATGGCCTTGCCCTGGCTGGGCGGGTTGGCGGTCGCCCTGGTGCTCCTCGGCGCCCCGGCACCGGCCCTGGCCCAGACGCAGGCGGACCGGCTCTACATCGGGTACAGCGTCGCGGGTGGCGGCACGCTGGACGCGGGCGGGGTCCGGCTCCAGCGGCGACGTCAGTTGGACCTGCGTGTGCCGCTGCCCCCCATCGTCCTGGGCCGCACGTACCTGCTGCCTTCGCTGGGGTACGAGCTGAAGTGGTTGGGCGTGCAGGTGCCTCCTCCCGGACTCGCCGGCCCGGGCGACGATGACGTGGGGCGCAGCTTCCACCGCATCCAACTGGGCCTGACGCTCATCCGGCCCGTGGCGCCGCGCTGGCTGCTGATCGGCGGGGTGATGGGCACCACCCGCACGGACTTCCGGTCGTCCTTCGCCCCGGGCCTGGACACCAGTTGGGTGGCCTTCGCCATGGCCAACCACCAACTGGGGGAGGAGCCCGGCTTCTCGGTGACGTTCGGACTGGTGGCGCTGTTTCCCTTCGACCTGTTTCCCGTGCTGCCCCTCGCCAGCCTGAACTACCGCCGGGGCCCGTGGATCCTGGAGGTGGGCCTGCCCAGGCTCACCCTGCTGCACAAGCTGGGCGACACGGTGGAGCTGGGGCTTGTGGGTGGCTTCGAACAACAGGTGCTCCGCACCCGCTTCGAGCCGGAGGCCGTGGGCCTGGGCGCGTCCTACCTGCGCGAGACCACCGTGCGCGTTGCTCCCACCGTCAACGTCCACCTGGGCCAGGACCTGTGGTTGAGCACCGCGGTGGGCCTGTCGCTCGTCAACGACCTCGCGCTGCTCGACCGCCAGCGCGACAACCTCAACATCCGGGGGCTGGGGGCGGGCACCACGCCGTATGCCCGGGTGGTGCTCGGCTGGCGTCCGCAGCCCGGCCGTCCGAAGGCCCGCGAGACGCGCTCCATCCGCTGAAAAGCGCGCGCCCGGGGACCTGTCCGCTAAGGCGCGGCCTGCTGGCTCTCCGCTGTCTTGCGCTCCTCGCGGCACCACGCGAGCTGCTGCTGGATGGCCTCCAGGGGCACCGCCAGCTCCAGCTTGAAGGACGTGCCGTCCGGCCGCACCTTCGCGAAGTCCAGGAGCTGCGCCAGGTCCGTGTTGCCCTCCGACTGGGCCTTCATCCGCGCCATGGACAGCATGCCGCCCAGTGACTTGCCCAGGTCGGTCATCTTGTCCGCGTCCATGCCGCTCACGTTGGCCACCATGGCGACATCGCCGCTGGTGTCCAGGTGGAGCTCCACGTTCTGCGCCACGTCCACCAGGCGCTGCGCCAGCTCCTGCTGCCCCGGGCCCAGCAGCTTCGCGATCTGGGAGACCGCGAGCACGCCGTACATCTCCCCGTAGGTGCTGTTCTCGTCGAGCAGCGGCGGCCCTTGCTCCGTCCCGCGCCCGTCCATGCGGTCCAGCACCGTCTTCACCTCGTCCGGGTTGCGGCCCACCACCAGCATCTGGTTGTTCCAGGTGCCCACCGCGTTGTCCATGCGCCCGCGCCGCGTGCCGCCATCCGACAGGGGCAGGGCCGTGTCGCCCGCTTCGTACACGCGCGCGCCCGGCCCGTGGTCCGACGACACGCGTTCGCCCAGGAGCTCCTGGTAGCGCGCCTTGCTGAAGTCACCGGAGAGGATGAGGCCCTCGTCGGTGATGACCATGCGGTCCAGGTCCTGGAAGGGATCCACGCCGCTCAGGGCCTTGAACTGTTCCAGGTTCTTGCCGCCGTCGCGCATCAGGCACGCCATCAGCAGCTCGCCCAGCGGAGAGTGCCGCAGGGCGTTCGCCTCGATGACCACCGCCGTGCGTCCGGGGCCGCGGGGCAGGGCCGCGAGCAACGGGTCGCGCGGCTTCGCGGGGGCCTGCGCCACGCCCGCGTCCAGCGTGGGCATCACCCAGGTGCGGCGCTTCTCCGCGCGCTCGAAGTCCGGGCCGCGCATGCGCGAGGGGAAGTTCACCTCCGGGGCCGGGGGCGGGCCGGAGTCTCCCTGTCCCCAGAACATCATCACCGCGGCCACCGCGAACAGCAGCAAGGCCCCGCCCAGCCACACCTTCCTGCGCCTGCGCGAATCCATGCTCAGCAGTCCTTTCCTTCGAAGTGCCAGAAGCCCACCGCGAGCGCTCCCAGGCCGAACACCAGCACGCCGCCCAGCAACATCCCCAGCGAACCCGGCAGGAGCGGCGTGTTGCTCGCGAGGTCCGCCGCCCCGACGGCCAGCGCCGACAGCCGGGGCAGCACCAGCGTCACCGCGTCGAAGGACGCGCGGCCGACCCCCGCCTCCAGGTAGCGCGACACGTCCGTGCGGAACCCCGCCAGGATGCCGCCCACCAGCAGCACGAAGCCCGCCGCGGAACACAGCGCCGCGCTGCGCACCAGCGTGGCCGTGGTGAGCATCACCGCGTACACCGCCGCGAATCCCACGCACGCCAGGCCCCCCGCGATGAGCGGCCCCACCGTCCAGTACCCCGTCTTCACCCCGAAGATGAGCGTCAGCCCGCCCGCCGCGTACACCGTGCCGCCCACGGCCAGCGTCATCACGCCCAGGAAGGTGCCCGCCAAGAGGTGCCAGCGCTGCAAGGGCAGGGCGAGCAGGTGTTCGATGCGCCCGGGCGACAACAGGCCCGGCGCGAAGTCCGAACACGCCACGATGCCGAAGAGGATGCCGCCGTAGAACACCAGGTAGGCCGCCGCGCGGAAGATGGGCCGCAGCGCCACGTCCACGGACACGATGTTGGCGCGCACCACGTTGCCGAAGAGCCGCGTCGCCGCGAGCGCTCCGTCCACGACCTCCAGCTTGAGGCTGAGCGCCACGGTGGCCAGCACCAGCGTGAGCCCCACCATGAACGCCAGGATGAACTTGCGCGACGCCGCCTCGCGCAGCACGTACCCCGCGATGACGAAGACGGGATTCACGCCGCCACCCCCGGGCTGCCCACCGCGCCCAGCAACACCGCTTCCAGATCCGCGCCCTCGCGCCGCAGGTCCACCAGCAGCGCGCCAGAAGCCCGCGCCCGGTCCAGCGCCGCGTTGAGCACCGTCACATCCGCCGCATCCACCACGTAAACCCCTTCCGCCGGGGCGCCTTCAACCAGCAGGCCCGGCGCTCCTTTCGACTCCGACGCGGGAGCGCCCACCGGCACGAAGCCCGCGGCCTCCAGGGCGGAGGCCTGTGCACCGGGCGCGAAGCGCACCCGCCACCGGGCCCCGCCGCGCGCCAGGTCCTCCAACCGTCCTTCGCGCAGCACGCGCCCGTCCGCGAGGATGGCCACCCGGTCACACACCCGTTCGGTCTCCGCCAGCAGGTGCGAGTTGAGGAACAGCGTCACGCCCCGGCGCACCTCCTCCTGGAGGATGCGGCGCACCTCCAGCCGGCCCATGGGATCGATGCCGTCCGTGGGTTCGTCCAGTACCAGCAGCGCCGGGTCTCCCAGGAGCGCCGCCGCCAGCCCCAGCCGCTGCCGCATGCCCTTCGAATACCCGCCGATGCGCCGGTCCACCGCGTCCGACAGCCCCACGCGCTCCAGGAGGCGCAAGAGCCCCGGCGCATCCGGCTTCAGCCCCTTGAGCCGCGCCACGGTGGCCAGGAACGCGGGCGACTTCCACGTGCCGGGCAGGTGCAGCCGCTCCGGCAGGTACCCGATGCGCGCGCGGATGGCCGGATCCTCCGGGGAGCCGCCCAGCACCCGCACCGTGCCCGCCGTGGGCCTCACGATGCCGAGCACGCTCTTGATGAAGGTCGTCTTGCCCGCGCCGTTGGGGCCAATCAGCCCGAAGGCACTGCCCGCCGGGACGACCAGGTCCATGCCCCTGAGGGCCTCGTGGCCGCCGCGGCCGAACGCGCGGTGATAGGTCTTTCGCAGGCCCTGCACTTCGAGGGCGGGAGGGGGAGTCGTCACGGTTGCGACTGTAGACGACCCACGAGGGCGACGATTGCCTCCGTCTCGTACGCGGGGGAGGGGCAAGCGGGCCTGAAACTTTCCATCCGCCCGCGTCCACCCATTCGCGCCGCTGGGAAACACCTTGCGCACCCTCCCAGGCCGTGGCGCGCCGCGACACCCCGTCGTTCCGGGGCGTTGCATTTCTGGGAGCTCCAACGGTGCCCCTGGTCCACGCCCTGCATTGCTTTCGGGGGACACGCGGTACTTCACGCGGCACACCTTCAGGGAGTCACAGGCATGACGTGGACGAACGGAACCGAGCAGCAGCTTCAGGACGCACGCCGCGAACTGGAGGCGGCCGAGCGGGAACTGGCCAGCGGGACCGAGGCGGCTCGGGTGCGCTATGCGCGGGCGCTGTACGAGGCGGACCTCGCCCACCGGCGGGCCGACCGCATGGCGCGCGACAGCCGCCGCCAGCAGCAGAGCTGGCGCCCCGTCGCTGGCTGAGCAGGCAGGTGGGAGTCAGGGAAGGGGTGAAGCGCGGGGCCGGGCGGTTTATACCGGCGACCCATGGCCCATCCCGTCCACCGCCCCCGCCGGCTGCGCCGCTCCGCGGCCCTCCGTGACATGGTGAGAGAGACGCGTCTCTCGCCCACGGACTTCATCTACCCGCTGTTCGTCGTCGAAGGCCGGGACATCCGCCGCCCCGTGTCCTCCATGCCGGGGGTCTTCAACCTGTCGGTGGAGCACGCCGTCCAGGAGGCGAAGCTCGCGAAGTCGCTGGGCGTGCCGTCCGTCATCCTCTTCGGCATCCCGGACCACAAGGACGCGGAAGGCACGCAGGCCTACGCGCGCGACGGCATCGTCCAGCGCGCCATCCAGGAGATCAAGGCGGCGGTGCCTGACCTCCAGGTCATCGCGGACGTGTGCCTCTGCGAATACACCGACCATGGCCACTGCGGCGTCCTGGACGGCCAGCACGTCGCCAACGACGCCACGCTGCCGCTGCTCGCGCAGATGGCCGTCACGTGCGCGCAGGCGGGCGCGGACATCGTCGCCCCGTCGGACATGATGGACGGCCGCATCGGCGCCATCCGCAAGGCCCTGGACGAGGTGAAGCTCACCGACACGCCCATCATGGCGTACTCGGCCAAGTACGCCTCCGGCTTCTACGGTCCCTTCCGCGAGGCCGCACAGAGCACGATGAAGTTCGGCGACCGGCGCGGCTACCAGATGGACCCGGGCAACGTGCGCGAGGCCATCCGCGAGACGGCGCTGGACGTGGAGGAGGGCGCGGACTTCATCATGGTGAAGCCCGCCCTGTCGTACCTGGACGTCATCCGCGCGCTGCGCGAGAACTTCGATCTGCCGCTCGCCGCGTACAACGTCTCCGGCGAGTACGCGATGCTCAAGGCCGCCGGCCAGAACGGGTGGCTGGACTACGAGCGCGTGATGATGGAGGTCCTCACGTCCATCAAGCGCGCCGGGGCCGACCTGGTCATCACCTACCACGCCCTGGAAGCGGCCAAACTCCTCTAGGCAACACGCCGGCGCGACATCGCGGCGGAGAGCTTGATTGGCTCCGCCGCTTGCGCCCAAATGGTCCCCACACGATGCCCACCCAGAAGAAGCGGCCCGGACGCAGAACCGCGAAGCCTCCGCCTCGACGCGCCCCCGCCACCCGCAAGGGTTCGCGCGCGGGCAAACGCCCGGGCCAGGGCCGCACCCCTGTCGTGCGTGCTCCCGGTCCGTTGCAGTACAAAGTGGTGGAGCTGTCCACGGTGGACGAGGGAGCGCTGGAGCGCACCTTGAATGAGTGGACCGGCAAGGGCTGGAACCTGGACGGCGTGCAGTTCGCGATGCGCGAGTCCTCCAAGCGCCCGGCCATGGCCTTCATCTTCTTCACCCGCGAAGGAGAGGCCGCGCAGCACGACGAGGCCAGCGCGCGCGAACGGTTGCAGCGGTTGTCCGAAACGGGCAGCCCCACCGCGCGACTCGCGGCCGAATATGGAAGCCACGCCGACGAGCACTCCCAGACGGTGGTGCCCTTCGTCCACCCGCTGTCCGCGCACGAGCGGCTGGCGCGCCTGGCCGGCCTGGACGAACCGGAAGCCCGCGAAGAGGGCCTCACGCTGGAGCCGGAAGAGTGAGCGCCGCTCCCGAACGCAGCCTGATGGCCACGGACAGGGGAGGGGGCCGCGTGCTGCGGCTGGTGCAGGAGGACGCGCAGCCGGACTCGCCGTATCCGAAGGCGTCCCTGCTGCTGCGCCTGGGCGCGCGCGTGGTGGACTGCCTGACGGCCTGGGGGCTGTACGTCGTCTGTGGCGCGGCGGGCGCGGTGGTGGCGCTGCTGTTCCTGCTGCTCGCGGACGGGATGCTCCAGGGGCAGAGCGTGGGCAAGCGCATCTTCGGCGTGAAGGTGATGCACCTGCCCACGCGGTCGGCCGCGCGGCACCGGGACAGCACGCTGCGAAACGCCCCGCTCGCGCTGGTGGTGCTGCTGGGGATGATGCCCGCGCCGCACGGTCTGGTGGCCGCGGCGGCGGGCTTCGTGGTGATTGGCGGCGTGGAGGCGTGGCGGGTGCTGAGGGATCCGCTGGGCCTGCGCCTGGGAGACACCTGGGCGCAGACGCAGGTGGTGGACGGGAAGGTTGTGGCGGGCGCGACGGTTGCAGCCCGCACGCCGGTGGCGGCGGCACGCGCTCCGGGCCGTTTGATGTCCGCGGCGAAGGTGCGCCGCGCCAAGGCATTCAGGAAAGGGATACGGAGTAAGCCATGCGCATCGCGCTGACGTACAACCTGCGTCTGTCGGACACGGAAGATGAGGCGGAGTTCGACACGCAGGAGACGGTGAACACGCTGGCGGGAGCCATCGAGCGACTCGGGCACCGCCTGGAGCGCTTCGAGGTGAGCGGTCCCGCGTCGCGCACCGTGGCCCGCCTGGAGGCGTACAGCCCCGATCTCATCTTCAACACGGCCGAAGGCCGCCGGGGCCGCTTCCGCGAGGCGTTCTACCCCGCGCTCTTCGACGAGCTGGGGTTCGCGTACACGGGCTCGGATGCGTACGCGCTGGCGCTGACGCTGGACAAGCAGCTCACCAAGCTCATCCTCTCCAAGCACGGCATCCGCACGCCGGGCTGGCAGTACGTGGAGAAGCTCAGTGAGCTGGCGGTGGAGGGCCTGCACTTCCCCGTCATCGTGAAGCCCAACTTCGAAGGCTCCTCCAAGGGCATCACCCAGGACTCCGTCGCGGAGACGCTGGAGCAGGTGCGCGAGAAGGTGGCGAAGGCGCTGGAGAAGTATCCGGCGGGCGTGCTGGTGGAGGAGTACATCCGCGGCCGCGACCTCACCGTTCCGTTCCTGGCCTCGGTGGACAACGACTACGACGGCGTGCTGACGCCGGTGGAGTACGTCATCGACCCGGAGGTCTCCGCCGGGCGCAAGTACGCCATCTACGACTACGACCTGAAGACGCGGCGCGAGAAGGCCGTGACGGTGCGCGCTCCGGCGGACATCCCGCCGAAGATGGCGGAGGACGTGCGCAAGATGGCGCAGAAGATCCTCCAGGTGCTGGACTGCCGCGACCTGGGACGCCTGGATTTCCGCCTCTCCGACGCGGGCGTGCCGTACTTCCTGGAGATCAACGCGCTGCCCAGCCTGGAGCCGGGCGCGGGCATCTACTCCGCGGCGGAGCTGGAGGGGCTGCACCTGGACGGGGTCATCAACTCCATCATCCAGAGCGCGGCCAAGCGCTACAAGATCCGCGACTCCTCGCGGCGCCAGGGCAAGCCCGCGCGCAAGTCGGGGCCGCTGCGGGTGGGCTTCGCCTTCAACGTGAAGCGCGTGAAGCCCAGCGCCACGGCCACGGGTGAGACGGTGGAGGACAGCGAGGCGGAGTACGACTCGCCCAACACGCTCCAGGCCATCCGCGAGGCCATCGCTTCATGGGGCCACGAGGTCATCGACCTGGAGGCCACGGCGGAGCTGCCCACGGTGCTGTCCAGCACGCCGTTGGACATCGTCTTCAACATCGCGGAAGGGTTCAAGGGCCGCAATCGCGAGAGCCAGGTGCCCGCGATGCTGGAGCTGTTGGACATCCCGTACACGGGCTCCGACCCCGCGACGCTGTCGCTGGCGCTGGACAAGGCGCTGGCGAAGAAGATCGTCCGTCAGGCGGGCATCCTCACGCCCAACTTCCAGTTGATGGTCACGGGCAAGGAGCGGCTGAACAAGGAGTTCACCGGCTTCCCGCTCATCGTGAAGCCGGTGGCGGAAGGCAGCTCCAAGGGCGTCGTCACCAAGAGCGTCTGCTACTCCGAAGCGGAGCTGCGCGACGTGGTGAAGGAGATCGCCGGCAAGTACCAGCAGCCCGCGCTGATCGAAGAGTACATCGGTGGGCGCGAGTTCACGGTGGGCCTGCTCGGCGAGCGGCGTCCGCGCGTGCTGCCGCCCATGGAGATCGTCTTCCTGGACAAGGCGGAGAAGAACCCCGTCTACAGCTTCCAGCACAAGCTGGATTGGACGGACCGCATCCGCTACGACGTGCCCGCGAAGCTGGAGCCGTCGCTGCTGGAGAAGCTGCGCACGGCGGCGCGCAATTCGTTCATGGCGTTGGGGTGCCGCGATGTGGCGCGCATCGACTTCCGCATGGATGACAAGGGGCGCATCTACTTCATCGAGTGCAACCCGCTGCCCGGCCTCACGCCCGGCTGGAGCGACCTGGTGCTCATCGCGCAGGGCTCTGGCATGGACTACCGGACGCTGATTGGCGAAATCATGGCGCCGGCCATCCGCCGCTACAAAGAGCGCGAGGCGCGCCGGGCCCAGACGGAGCACCCGCCCGGCCCCACGCCGCCGCTCAACAAGGTGGTGCAGCGCATCGAGGAGCAGACGGCGCAGGCCAACGCCGCCGCCGCTGCGTCCGCCGCCGCCGCGTCCTCCCAGGCCCATGGCAATGGCAGCCCGGCCCTCGGGGAGCAACCCGTGCGCCCCGATCTGAAGTCCTGAGGTCTTGAAGGCCGGCGGTCCCAGTCAGGGGCCGCCGCCTTTCAGCTCAGTTGACGAGCAGCACCTTGCCAGTGCCTGCCGTCTCCGCGTGCTTCTGGGCCTCCTTCGCGGCGTCCAGGGGGAACGTTTGGGCGATGGGGATGAGCAGCTCCCCCTTCGCCACGCTCTCCGCGAGTCGCGCGAGCCGGGGCCCATCCGGATGGGAGAGGAAGAAGCTCCCCACGAGGCCCCGCTCCTTCGCGCCCACCGGTTCCCCCACCACGCTGCAGACCTTCCCGCCGCGCTTCACCTTGTCCAGGACGGGGGTGACGGCCTTGCCGCCCACCGTGTCCGCCACCGCGTCCAGCGTGGGCAGCTTCGCGACCTCCTCCGGACGGTCGATCGCGACGACGCCCTCCATGTTGAGCTCGCGGCGGGCCTGCTCCGCCTGCTGGGCCCGCACGCCGGCCCAGACCTTCACGCCCAGGGCATGGGCCGCATGGATGGCGGCGCGTCCCACCGCGCCCAGCGCGCCGGTGATGAGCACCGTGTCGCCCCGGGCGGGCTTCACCTGCTCCTCAATCAACTGCGCGCCGGTGAGCGTGACCATGGGCAGCGCGGCGGCGTCCCGCAGCTCCAGCGAGTGGGGCACCTTCGCCCAGACATTCGCGGGGGCGACGACGACCTCCGCGTAGCCGCCGTGGACCATGCCCATCACCCGGTCACCGGGCTGGAAGCCCTTCACGTTCGCGCCCACCTCCATGACCTCTCCGGACACGTCGCGGCCCAGGATGGTGGGGAACGTCACCGGCATCAGCTCCTGCATCTCGCCCCGCCGGATCTTCGAATCCACCGGGTTGATGCCCGCGGCGGTGACGCGGACCTTCACATCACCGGGCCCGAACTCCGGTTCCGGCATGTCCTGCACGGCGAGCGCGTCCACGTCCCCAAAGGACTTCAAGACCACGGCTTTCATGGGTGGGCCTCCACAGGGCGGTTGAAGGGGCTGAGTGCCCGTCGCAGTTCAATGCTGCGCATGCACCCGTTTCCCGGTGCGGATGGGGGCTCACGGGCTCCATCGCTCGCAGGCCTGCTGCGCCCGGCTTCGACCCGTTGCCCACCGGCCCGGAACCTGGAGACGCAGGCTGTGTCCCGCCTGCTGTCTCGCCTGCATGAGAGGGTCTGCCCTCGCTCGGGTGGCGATGCCCTGCTCGCCCGCCTGAGGTCAGCCGTCGCTGAGCGCCTGCGCCCAGCCCTTCTCGAAGTTGTCGTGGAAGGCCTGCCACAGCGTGTCGGAGTAGTACTTCACGAAGTTCTCGTCGTTGTAGCGCAGCGAGTTCTTCGACAGGTTGTGCGAGCCCGTCAGCACCATCTTGCGCACCGTCCCGTTGAAGTTCCCCGAATAGACGAAGTGCTTGCTGTGGGTGAGCACCTCCCGGGGCGTGCCGTCGCCCGTCTTCACGTTGTTGGCGGAGGCGTCGTAGAGCTGGCGCACGGTGATGTTGGACGAACCGCCCAGCTTGGAGCGGACGCCCGCGTCCATGTCCGTGTAGAGCACGCGCACCTTGCAGCCCAGCTTCGCGATGCGCAGCAGCTCCGTGGCCACGATGATGCGGCTGTCGTTGAAGTGGTTCTGGTTCACGTCCAGCGTGCAGCCCGGCGATGCTGACTTCACGTAGTCCGTGAAGTTGTTCGTCACGGTGTCGGACGACAGCTCGTTGTCATTGCCCGTGCGAGGGAAGAAGTAGGCCGTCCACGGGGCGTTGGGGGAGCTGTAGTAGCCCTGGCCCGACGTGGGGTTGTAGTAGTCCGTCGTCTTCGTCCCGCCGCGCAGGTCGTTGTGGTAGCCGACCCAGTAGTCGTACCAGTCCCAGTCCTCGTAACCGACGACCATGTCGTTCCAGTAGTTGTTCTGGGAGTAGGTGTTGTTCCACGAGCCCTGCACCACGACGCGCTGGATGCGATTGCCCTGGGGATCCGTCGTCGTGGAGAAGGTGAAGATCTTGTCGTGCATGATGGTGCCTTCACGGTCGAAGCCCGCGATGCACGCACTGCCCGCGCCCGTGCCGTTGCACCGGGTCAGCTCCAGCCGCGTCGCGTCCGGGCACGTCGCCGCCGGGGGCACGTGGCTGCTGATGTCGTGGATGACGCCGCCGGAGGCGAACTCGGAGGCCGCGCCGCCGTTCTGCTCGTCCACCACCAGCCGCACGATGACGCCCCGGCACAGCGCGGCCTTGATGGACGCGTTCAGGTGGTCCGTCGTCCACAGGAACATCGCGATGCGGATGTAGGAACCCTTCGGGCTGTTGTCGATGAGCCGGACGAGCTCGTCCTTGATGCGGTAGTCGCGCGTGGCCGTGTTGTCCGGCTGGTTGAAGACGACGTACAGCCCGGGCACGTTCGTCGCGTCCTGCCGCCGCGACGTCAGGTTCGGGTCCGTCTGCGCCGGGGGCTGACACCCCACGAGCGCCACCGCGAGTCCCACCACCGCCAGGAGCCCTGCACGCGCACTGCGTCGCTGCTGTTTCATGGCCTGCCTCCGTGTCTTCAAATCTCGCCATTTAGTACGAAATGGCGAGGAAGGCCGAGAGAGCAGGGCTGCGCCTGGATGAAATGCATTCTCCTGGATATGGATAATCACCGTGGCGGGGTACGCCCCGGCATGGACGGGGCGCTAGCAGGGCAGGGCGCTCACGCGGGTGCGAAGCCACCATGGAACGTGGGCGGCAGGGCGTGGTCGAAGTGGCACCGCGCCACGGGCCCCTCCTCCAGCCGCTGCGCGTCCAGCACCGCGACGTGGGACGCATCCGCCTTCGCGTCGTAGACCTGCGCGAGCAGCCACCCGTCGTCCTCCGCGCTGCCTCCGGGGCGGGGGACGAAGACGGGCTCGGAGGGGTACTGGCCTTCGCCCAGCGCGGCCTGCGTCATGCGGCCCGTCGCCACGTCGTAGCGCATGACCACGTCGAACGCGCCCTTCCGGGCCTCCTGGGAGGAGTGTCCGCCCAGGTACACCGTCTGGTGCGCCCGGCCCACCACGCCGGGGGCCACGCGGGGGAACTCGCAGCTCACGTCCGAGCGTTGCTCCGTGCGGAAGGTGCCTGCCTTCACGTCCACCACCGCCCGGTGCAGCATGCCCTGGGCCGGGGTGCCATTGCCGCCGCGCAGCAGGTCCCCCAGCCACTGGTTCGTCGTGAAGTCGGGGTAGTGCACGTAGTCCACCACCAGCGTGTCGCCCTGCTCGTATGCGTTGGCGAAGTGCCACTGGTAGAACGCCTCCGCGGGGATGCGCACCGGGTGCGCCACGTCGTCGATGGGCACCACCAGCACCTCCGAGCCCGCGTCCGGCCGCCACCGCAGGTTCTCCGAGTACGAACCCATCCGCAGCAGCATGCGGAAGATGTTGAGCCGCAGCGGCGCCAGGAAGAAGACGAGGTAGCGGTCCGTGGCGATGAAGTCGTGCACCATCGTCGCGCCCGGCAGCGTCACCTCCCCCATCCGCCGCGCCTTGCCCCCGTCCGGCAGCGCGTACAACTCCGCCTTCGTCTCCCGGCCGTACTGGATGCCGAAGTTGTAGGACGCCTTGCGCGACGGCACGCGGTGCGGGTGCGCGGAGAAGCTGCCCGCCACCACGCCCTCCAGGTCCGACTCGCGCACGGTGGACAGGTCCTCCATCGACACCTCCACCGGCTTGTCGGCCTCGAAGAGCGCGTACAGCTTGCCGTTCCACGCCATCACCGACGTGTTGGCCGAGTTCTTCTGGGCGTTGCGCAGCTTGTGCCACAGCGGCGTGGGCGTGCCGTAGGCGCCGTAGCGCTGCGTGCTCGCCTTGCGTTCGGCCACCATGGAGGGCGTCTCCAGAAGCCGCGCTGCGCCCTTCACGCCGTCCGGCCCGAAGCGCACGCCCAGCATCCCACCGTCCCCGTCGAACCAGTGCTGGTACGGCCGGCCGTGCACCTCGAACGTCCAGGGTCCCACCCGGTACAGCGAACCCCGCAGCCCTTCAGGCACCTGGCCCTCCACCCGCAGCGGTTCGAAGCCGTGCTGGCGGGGAAGCGTGCGGAAGCCCCGGAGCCAGCCCGGGGCCGTTGAGGACATCGTCTGCTTCATCGCGGTCGTCATGGCGCAAAACCCTTCTTCCTGGTGCGTGTGGAAGGCCGGGGACACCCCCGTGTCCCTTCAGCATGTAGACACAGTAAACATCGCATGTTGTCGCTGTCAACATGGATGTTGACGCTGGTAACTTCGTGCCCTGGAGGGTTAGGTTCCGGACGCGAAACGCCAGAGGAGGCACGGACGGTGGCGACCCGGAGCAAGCGGACCCTGAAGGAGACGCCGAAGGAGCCGCCGGCGGAGAAGGCGCGCTACCACCATGGGGATCTGCGCCAGGCGCTGGTGGACGCGGCGGTGGCGCTCATCTCCGAGGAGGGCTTCGGCGCGTTGACGCTCCGGGAGGTGGCCCGGCGGGCGGGCGTCACGCATGCGGCGCCCTACCGGCACTTCACCGACAAGGAGGCGTTGCTGGAGGCGGTGGCGATTGAGGGCTTCCGCACCATGGCGCGCGAGATGCGCGAGCGCATGGCCACGGCACCCCAGGGGCCCCTGGATCAACTGAGCGCGGCGGGCGTGGCCTACGTCCTCTTCGCGGTGCGCCACCCGCCGCACTTCCGGGTGATGTTCGGGCCGCACTTCCGCCACCCCCTGAAGCCGGAGGGCCCGCCAGGGGAGGAGGACGCCTTCGCCCTGCTGGTGCGTGGCATTGCCTCCGGGCAGGCGGCGGGGCTGCTGCGGGCCGGCGATCCACGGGCCCTGACGCTCACCGCGTGGTCGCTGGTGCATGGGCTCGCGTCGCTGTTCGTGGACCGGCAGTTGGAGGAAGCCGTGAAGGGCCTGGAGGCCGCGGAGGCGCTCGCCATCGTGCAGACGCGGCTGCTGATCTCAGGACTCGCGAACCCGGGAGCGGGCGGAAACAGCGACAGTCGGTAGGGAAGCGGGGTTGACCGTCGGAGATTGTCGGGTACGGTCGGTTCCATGGTGCGGATACCGGAAGAAACGGGGCCGAGGGTCCGGGCGCGGGAGCTGGGACTCCCGCTGGGGCGCTTCAAGACGGGCAAGTACAACGCCATCACGGACGTGGAAGGCGTGCTCGTGGGGCACTCCACCATCATCCAGGGCGAAGGCCCCTTGAGGCCCGGCCACGGTCCGGTGCGCACGGGCGTCACCGCCATCCTGCCCAACCTGGGCAACATCTTCATGGACCGCATGAGCGGGGGCGGCTTCGTGCTCAACGGCGCGGGCGAAGTCTCCGGCATGACGCAGCTCATGGAGTGGGGGCTCATCGAAACGCCCATCCTGCTCACCAACACCATGGCCGTGGGCGCGGTGTCCGACGGCGTGGCCCGCTACCTGGTGCAGCGCTACCCGGGCATCGGCGACGAGCACGACGTCATCATCCCCGTGGTGGGCGAGTGCGACGATTCGTGGCTCAACGACATCTCCGGCCGCCACGTGCGCCAGGAGCACGTCCTGGAGGCCATCAACAACGCGGCCACCGGCCCGGTGCGCGAGGGCAACGTCGGCGGCGGCACCGGCATGGTGACGTGCGACTTCAAGGGCGGCATCGGCACGTCGTCGCGCAAGCTGCCGGAGGTGCTGGGCGGCTACACGCTGGGCGTGCTCGTCATGTCCAACTTCGGCAAGATGCACAACCTGCGCGTGGGCGGCCTGCCGGTGGGCGAGGTGCTGGCGGAGAAGTTCAAGAACACCCCCCACCGCGGCAAGTCCTACGGCTCCATCATCGCGGTGGTCGCCACCGACGCGCCCCTGTTGAGCCACTGTCTCTGATACACATCTGACGCTGCCGACGAAGCTAGAAG
>NZ_RAVZ01000109.1 GCF_003611635.1 Corallococcus terminator
CCCCCCCACCCTGCGCTTCCTTCAAGCCGGCCGCGAGCCGGGCCACCGTGGGGGCCTGGAGCACCGCGCTCAATTCCAACTGCGCGCCCAGCACGCGGCGCACCCGGGCCACGAGCTGGGTGGCGAACAGCGAGTGCCCTCCCAATTCGAACAGGTTGTCATCGCGCCCCACGCGCTCCATCCCGAGCAGTGCCGCGGCGATCGCCGCCAGCGCCACTTCGCCGGGCGACTCCGGCGGCTGGTAGCCCGTCCGCTCCGCGCGTGGGGGGCGGGGCAGCCGCGCCCGGTCCACCTTGCCGCTGGTGTTCAGGGGCCAGGCCTCCACCACGACCACGACATCCGGCACCAGGTAGCCGGGCAGTCGGCGGCGAAGCTCCGCGCGCACCGCGTCGCCGGACAGGGCCACGCCGGTGACGGGCATCACGTAGCCCAGCAGGCGCTCCCGCGTGTCGTCGATGAGGGCGACCGCGTCCCGCACGTCCGGCAGCGCGGCCAGGGCCGCTTCCACCTGGCCCAGCTCGATGCGCGCGCCGCGAATCTTCACCTGGTCGTCGCGCCGGCCCAGGAACTCCAGCGTGCCGTCCGGCAACCACCGACCCAGGTCGCCGCTGCGGTACAGCCGCCCTCCCGCCACCGGACCGAACGCATCCGGAATGAACCGCTCGGCGGTCAGGGCGCTCCGGCCCAGATACCCGCGCCCGACGCCTTCCCCACCAATGCACAGCTCGCCCGGCACCCCGTCTGGGACCAGGCGCAGGTGCTCGTCGAGGATGACCACGTGGTCGTTGGAGAGGGGGCGGCCAATGGGCACGCGCTCCCCTTCCACGGCGTGCACTTCCTGGAGCGTGCTGGCCACCGTGACCTCCGTCGGGCCGTAGCCGTTGACGAAGCGGTGGTGTGCTCCCCACTGCCGGGCCGTCTCCGGAAGACACACGTCTCCAGTGCTCATCACCACCTGGAGGTCGGGGAAGCCGCCCGGTTGCAGCGTGCGCAGGACCGTCGCGGGCAGCACCGCGTGGGTGATGCGCCGGTCCACCAGCACGTGGGCCAGCGGCGCTCCGGAGAGCGGCGACGCATCCAGCGTCTCCAGCCGGCCTCCGTTGGGCAGCGCCATCAGCAGGTCGAACAGGGAGGCATCGAACGACGGGTGGAAGAACTGCAGCACCCGCGTGTCCGGCCCCAACGCGCCCAGGAAGTCCCGCTGCGCATGGAGGAGGTTGGCGACCCCGCGATGCTCGGTCATCACCAGCTTGGGCTCGCCCGTCGAACCCGACGTGCAGATGATGTACGCGAGATCCTCCGGGACGAGCGCCGTGTCCTCCACGGCCGCCGCGCCGGAGCCCACGTCGGCCCCCGACTCCAGGAAGGGCACCCCCGGCACCTCGCTGGCTGGCGAGCCCACCACGAGCACCGCGCCGACCCTGTGGACGATGTCCTCGCGCCACGCCTGGGGGTGTGACGGCGCCAGGGGCAGGTAGGCCGCACCCGCACGCCAGACGGCGATGGCGAGTTCGACGAAGGCAGGGCCCCGCTCCAGCACCACCGCGACCACGTCTCCGCGCCCGATGCCCCGGGCCCGAAGGCTGGCGGCCAGGGCGCGGGTCCGCTCCTCCAGCCGCGCATAGGTGATGTCAGAGGTCCCATCCGAGAGCGCGACGCGGTCGGCATGCCGCCGGCACTGCGCGTCGATGACGTCCACCACCGACCGCCACGGTCCATGGTCGACCCTGCCGCCCTGCACGCGGGCGGCCTGCGCCCCGGCGTCCAGCCCCTCCCGCACCTCCGCGAGGGTGTGACCTTCGAGCGCCCAGGGACTCTTCAGCCGGAGGCTGGAGAGCAGGCGTTCGTACTCGGTTCCTGTCACCAGGGCGGACGGGGGCGTAGGGGGCAAGGGGGCTCCTGGAAGCAATGACACACATCGCGGCTGCCGCGCGGAGAGTCCGTCCGGCATAGCTCACTTCCCCGGACCTCTAACACGTGAAAATCCACTGCGACGGCCTCGAATGGATCCGGGCCTTGTCTTGGGGACGCCACGGCTTTATATAACCAGAAGGTCATGGAACCCATCGGTTATAGAACCCCCTCCCCGGGGCGCCTCGACGCCACCTTCGCCGCGCTCGCGGATCCCACGCGCCGGGCCATCCTGGACCGGCTCGCGTCGGGTGAGGCCTCGGTGAGCGAGCTGGCCGAGCCGTTCGCCATGAGCCAGCCCGCCATCTCGAAGCACCTCAAGGTGCTGGAGCGTGCGGGGCTGATTTCACGGGGCCGGGATGCGCAGCGCAGGCCCCGCCGGCTCGAAGCCGCGCCGCTCGCGGAGGCCACTGGCTGGTTGGAGCACTACCGCCAGTTCTGGGAGGAGAACTACCAGGCGCTGGACGCCCTGCTCGAGGATTTGAAGGCGCGGGAAGCGCGGCCCTCCACTTCACGCAAGAGAAAGAAGCAGCCATGAGGAACACGGGAAAGCTGAAGATCTCCACCCCGAGCGAGCTTGAACTCACGATGACGCGGGTCTTCAACGCGCCCCGCCGCCAGGTCTTCGACGCGCACACGAAGCCGGAGCTGCTCAAGCGCTGGCTCGGGGTGCACCGGGGCTGGTCGATGGCGGTCTGCGACATCGACCTGCGGGTGGGCGGCGCCTACCGCTACGTCTGGCGGGGACCGGACCGCGAGGACATGGGCGTGAGCGGGGTCTTCCGCGAAATCGTCGCGCCCGAGCGGCTGGTGAATACCGAGCGGTTCGACGACGCCTGGTACACGGGCGAGTCGCTGAACACGTTGTTGCTCATCGAGGAGGGCGGGAAGACGACGCTCACGACCACGATGCGCTTCGAGTCGAAGGAGGCCCGCGACGAAGTGCTGCGCTCGCCCATGGAGGGGGGCGTGGCCTCGGGCTACGACACGCTCGAGCAACTGCTTTCATCCCAGATGCAGTCCTCTCACGACCAGGAGCTGACAATGATTGACACCCCGAGAATCCTCCAGACGGAAGCGCAGCTCACCGCGCTCATCCACGTCACCGTTCCCCGCGCCGAAATCCAGCAGGTCATGGGGCCGGGCATCTCCGAGCTGATGGCCACGGTGGCTGGGCAGGGCATCAAGCCCGCGGGGCCGTGGTTCACGCACCACCTGCGCATCACCCCCGAAGAATTCGACTTCGAGATCGGCATCCCCGTCACGACGCCGGTCAAGGCCGCGGGCCGCGTCAAGCCTGGCCTTTGGCCCGCGATGAAGGTCGCGCGCGCCGTCTACCAGGGCCCCTACGAGGGCATGGGCCCGGCCTGGGGCGAGTTCGAGGCCTGGCTGAAGCAGCAGGGGCTCCAGCCGGCCCAGGACCTCTGGGAGGTCTACGTCACGGGCCCGGAGTCGGGTCCGGACCCGAAGACGTGGCGCACGGAGTTCAACCGGCCCCTCATCGACTGACGGGGCCGGACGGCTTCATGGCCCGTTGCTCTTGGATTCGTTGAAGACCTTCGCGCCAAACAGCTTGGTCGCCTCCCTCGCATCATCGCAAATGGCCGAGCAGGACTCGGTGGCACCGGGCGAGCGGCAATCGTTGGTGACGTTTCCGTTCGCGTCGTAGATGGGCCAATGCAGGTTGATGCAGGTGTTGGCCTGCAACGTCTTCCAGCGCCAGTGACTCAGGCACGCGGCGCCATTCGTCTTCCACCCGGCCTCGAACGTCATGCTCACCGCGGGGATGGGATTGGCGGGAGGCGGATTGATGGTGGGCGTCAGGTCATCCCACAGGCGGATGGGGGTGCCGTCGTTGGTGTAGGAATCACCGGCGCCGCAGTAGTCCGCTCGCGCCATGCGGGTGCAGGCCCAGTGCGCCTGCGTCACAGGGCCCGCCTGGGCGCCATCCAGCCACGGCTTGTAGCCCCAGCGGTAGCACTTGGAGATGACGGCGTAGTCGCACGCCAGCGTGAAGGCGGCGGTGCTCTCCGTGCGGACACCGAGGTCGTCGTAGAGCCCCCGCACCGGCACGACCAGGGCCTCCCCGCCGTTCGGAACCGGGTTGTTGTCGCAGATGTTGGACAGCGGTTGCGCCCCCAGGGCCCGCACGCGGTACAGGAAGGTGGAGCCGCTCGGGTCCCAAGTGCCAGGGGACTCCGTGGTGGCGACGTTCATGGCGTTGACGGCGGCCGTCACCTCCAGGGTGCCCGTGCCGCTCGCCGGATGCATCAGGAGGCCCACCAACTGCGTCCCCCGCAGCTTCTGCTGCGTCGCGGGGAACTCGCCCTTGTTGACGCTGGGGGTGAGGCTCCAGGCCTCCCCCGGCGTGTAGGCGCCGGCGAGCACCGTGTAGACGCCACTGGCTGGGCAATTGAAGACCGCGTTGGGGCACGTCTCCGAAGCACAGACCGGAGCCCCCGTGGCGATGTGATTCGCGTCCTGGTGCTCACAGGACTTCTCATCCGCGCAGACCCGCATCACGGGCTCGCCCGTACAGCTTCCAGGATGGCGGATATTGCAGATGCCGCCACCGCTGCTCAGCGTCACCCGCACGCCTGGAGTGCAGGTGCCATGTCCCAACACCGTCAGGCCACAGGAGCGGTCCGGCCCGCTCGAGCCCGGCATCGCGCAGTTCTCGAGGCTGGACGTGGTGGTTTGCAACCGCAGCGTCAGGTCCGCGACGAGTTCCCCCTTGTCCAGCTCCAGGGTCACGGGCCGCCGCTGCCCGTCCCGGAGGAAGGCGGCGTTCGCGAAGGCGATGCTCCCATGGGTGGTGCCGTGCAGTTGCCTGCCCTGGGAGTGGGAGCCGTCGTTCCCGTCCGCGAAGTCCTGCGTCACCAGGACGGGCGCCGGCAGGTCATCCTCCGGCGCGGGAACACCGCAGGCGACGAAGAACCCGACGGACAGACAGGCGGGGAGCAGGCGGAAGATCGATTTCAAGGAAGGAACCTCGTTCCAGGGGAGATGACGGAACACAAAGCAGCCGGCGTGCCAGGGCTCGCGAGGCGGGAAGGGGAAACGCGGGCGGCCCTTGCTGGCAGGACCGGCCGGCAAGTCTTGCCGGGGTCTGGCGGAGCTTGCCGTGACGGAGGCGTCAGAAGCGCGGCGTGGCGCAGACGCGCATGCCCATGAGGGCTTCGCGCTGGGTGGGCTCCACCACGTCCCGGTTCGAGGAGTGCGCGCTCAGGTCGCTCTGGTACCAGCTCCCGCCCTGGGCCGAAGGCTGGCCGGGGACCACGTCCGAGCGCGTCCACTCCCACACGTTGCCGGCCAGGTCGTCCACGCCGAAGGGGCTGCGCGAGCGCGGGTGGCTGCCCACCTCGTCCGGGCCGAAGCCCTGGGGTTCCCGGCCATAGGTGCGGTCGACGTTGGCGTCGTCCGCCTCCAGCCCGTCGCCTCCGGGGTAGCGGCGCCCATCCGCGCCCCGGGCCGCCCGCTCCCATTCCCGCTCCGTGCACAGGCGCGCACCGGGCACCTGGCCGGTGCGGTCCAGCCAGGCGACATACGCCTGCGCATCCTCGAAGGAGATGGCGGACACCGGGAAGCGGCGCCAGTCCTGCACCGCGCGCCGGTCCCGCTTCCCGTAGCGCACGGGCTCCCCTTCCCTCACGCGGTAGCGCGCCGAGGCCGGGCTCAACTCCAGACGCCAGCGGCCGTCGGCCTCCTCCACCAGTTCCACCACAGTGAGGCTCTGCCGGTTGCCGGGCCGGCGCAGGGCGCGCTCCTTCGCGGACAGCGACGCGAGGAAGGCGATGTAGTCACCGAACGTCACCTCGTGCCGCGCGATGAGGAAGCCTTCCGTCCGCGTCTCATGCAGGGGCGCGGCGAAGAAGAAGTTCTGCCGCAGGTATTCGCTCTCCGATGCGCCCAGGAGGAAGCGGCCAGGGGGCACGTAGACGAAGCCGTCGGGCACCGCGGACGCGGGCGGCAGCTTCAGGTCCAGCGTCAGGGCTTCTCCGGGGCGAAGCAGCACGGGGGCGCGCACGGGGGCGCGGCCGGGGGCTTCCAGCAGCAGCATGTGCGAGCCCGGTGGGATGCTCGCTTCGCGCACGGGGCCTGCCCCGAGTTCGCGCCCCGGGGAGGCCGCGTCCTCTGGCCCCGGCCCCAGCAGCCGCACGCGCGCGCCCGGCGGCGACGTCACGACCGAGAGGCGCGCGGGCGCGGACAGCTCCGCCCTCCGGGCCCCGGAGACGTCATACAACACGAGGCGATTCAGCCACTGCTCACGCGCTTCGGGTTGCTGGTGGAGCGCCGAGCGGGCCACCCGTTCCGCCAACAGGTCCGCCAGGAAATCCCTCACGGTGGCGCGGCCGGGGTCGAGCCCCCACGCGGTCTCCAGCGCGGACAGGGCCCGCAGCGCTTCGGCTTCCGCGACGCGCTCCACCTCCAGGGCGTGGGCCCACACCTTCTCCGCGGCGTCCCGGTGCTCGCGCCCTGGTGCATCGAAGTGCGCGAACGCGTCCGTCCGCAGCCGCTCCGCTTCCACGTCCGCCGTGTGCGCGGCGACCACGGCGCCCCGGGCGTCGCGCAGTTGCTGGGCGATGCGCGCCTCCAACTGGGCCCTCGCTTGAAGGCGCGTGACGACCACCGCGCCCAGCAGGGCCAGGGGCGCGGCGATGGCGGCCGTCCAGCGCACAGCGCGGCGGCGGCGGGCGACCTGTCGTGAACGGGCGAGGAAGTCCTTCTCCCGCGAGCGTCCGGGCCGTGTGCCCGCGTCGGAGGCCTCGGCGAGCTGGCGTCCTGCGTAGAGCAGCTCCACCGGACGGCCCAGGCGGTCCCACTCGGCGGCGGCGCGCTCCAGGCGGTGGCGGACGGCGCGCCGCTGTTCGTCCTCACCCATCCACCCACGCAGCGTGTCCCAGCCGGTGAGCAGGCTTTCGTGGGCAATCGTGTAGACACCCTCTCCGCCCTCGCCCTCGCCCGCGGTGAGGAGCCGACCCTGGACCAGTCCCTCCAGCACCGAACGCCCCGCCGCGTCGTCCGGGCCCCGCATCAGCTCCGCGACGGTGCGGCGCAGGCGCGTGCCTTCGGGGGTGACGAGCTCCAGGAGCAGCTCGCGGGCGCGGGGACGCTGCTCCGGCCGCAGCCGGGCCACCACGGCGTCCGCGTGACGGGCCAGCGCACCTTCGACTCCGCCCAGGGTCTCCAGGGCCGTGGCGGGGATGAGGCCCCTTTCGCGGTCCCGGGCCTCCCAGAGCGCGGCGAGCGTGAACTGCAACAGCGGCAGGCCGCCTTCCGTGCGGGCCGCGGCGGTGACGAGCGCCTGCTCCAGCTCCGGGGACTCGAAGCGCACGCCCAGCGCGCGGGCCGGGCCGACGACGGCCTCGCGCAGTCCCTGTTCGGACAGGGCTCGCAGCAGGTGCAGCGCGCGAGGCACCTCCTCGCCCAGGCCGGGCAGGGCCACCAGCCGGGTGAGACAGTCGCTGCGCGCGGTGGCCAGCACCCGCGTCCGGGGCGCGCGGCGCACCACCAACGCCAGCTCCTCGGAGAGACGCGCCGCCTGGGCGGGCTCCGAGAAGGTGACGAGCTCCTCGAGCTGATCGACGAAGAGCAGCACCTGGGGTGCATGGGCGGGGCGGCGGCGCAGGGCTCGCGCCAGAGCGCCGCCCTCCTCGGCCTCCACGGTCGCGAGCAGCGAATCAGCCGACACGTCGAGCAGTGGGGCCAGGGCCTCCACCAGCGATTCCAACGGGCGACGGCCCGGCGTGCAGGAGACGACGGCCCACGCCGACCCGCGCGCCCCGGACTCCAAGCCAGCAGCGAGGGCGGGCAGGATGCCCGCGCGGCACAGCGACGACTTGCCCACGCCCGAGTCGCCCGCGAGCAGGACGAAGGCATCGCCGCGCAGGCGGTCCAGCACTTCGCGCACTTCGCTTTCGCGGCCGAAGAAGACGCCCCGGTGCGCGGCCTCGAAGGGCTGGAGGCCCCGGTAGGGATTGCCGGTGGGCAGCGAACCCGCGCGAGTGGTCAGGCTCAGCGCTTCGAGGGCTTCGCGCAGGGCGTCGCCGGAAGCGAACCGGTGGGCGGGGTTCAAAGCCAGACACCGGTCCACCACGGCCGCCAGCCCCGGAGGAAGCGCGGGCGCCACGTCTGCGAGCGAGCGCGGGGGCTGCTCCTCCACCGCGCGACCCAAGGCTTCCACGGGCACGCCGTCGTGGGGGGCCACGCCCGCGCACAGTTCATAGAGCAGCACGCCCAGCGCGTAGACATCACTGGCCCGGCTCGCGGGTTCACCGCGCCAGAGTTCGGGGGCCAGATAGAGCGGAGTGCCCGCGAGCGCGGCGGGAACCGGCGCGGGGTCGGGTCCACCGGTCGCGGGGACCGCGGCGTCACCCTGCGCGGTGGGTTGAGGGTGAGAGCCCCGCGCCGCACGAGTGCCGTCCTGCGCCCTATCGTCAGACACGGAGGGCAGCGGAAGGAGGTCTTGCGTCGCCCGTGGCCCAGCTTGAGTGCTGTCACCAGACACGGAGGGCAGCGGCCGGAAGTCTTGCGTCGCTCGCGTCCCTGCCTGCGCGCTGTCATCAGCTACGGAACTCAGTGGAAGGAAGTCTCGCGTCGCTCGCGTTCCCGCCTGCGCATTGTCACCAGACACGGAGGGCAGCGGCCGGAAGTCTTGCGTCGCTCGCGTCCCCGCCTGCGTGCTGTCATCAGCTACGGAACTCAGTGGAAGGAAGTCTCGCGTCGCTCGCGCCCCTTCCTTCGGCCTGTCACCAGACACGGAGGGCAGAGGCCGGAAGTCTTGTGTCGCACGCGCGCTCGCCTGCGCATCACCCGCCTCTTCCGACAAGGAGGACAAAGCCTCCGAGGCGTTCGTCAACGGTCGCGGGTCAGCAGTCGCTCCCGGAGGCCGTCGTTCCACGGTGTCCCGCGCCGTGCCAGCACTGTCTTCCGCCGCCCCTTTCTCCGAGGGAGCCGCGGGCTCCGTCCACACGCCCCACTCCGCGAGCCCGAAGTCGAGCAGCTTCACCTCGCCGTCCTCCGACAGCACGGCGTTCGCGGGCTTGAGGTCGCGGTGGAGGATGCCCCGGCGGTGGGCTGCGGCCAGGCCTCGCGCCAGGTCGATGCCGAGCCGCAGCGCCAGTCCGCCCTCCACCGGTCGGGCCAACTGGTCGAGCGACTCTCCCCGGATCAGCTCGGACACGAGATACGGCTGGCCGCGCACCTCGCCCACGCGGTGGATGGCCACCACGTTGGGATGCTGGAGCCGGGCGATGGCGCGCGCCTCCTGGAAGAACCTCGCCCGGGCTGCCGCATCCGGCAGCCGACCCGCGGGCGTGGCGATGAACTTCACCGCCACCTGCCGGTCCAACAGCGTGTCCTGCGCCAGGAACACCTGCCCCATCGCCCCATGCCCCAGGGGACGCAGCAGCCGGTACTCCTCGAACTCGCGCGGAGGCTCCAACAGCGGCCCGGGAGGCGAGCTCATTCGTCCTCGGGCCCCCGGCGTCCGGGACGCACCTGCACACCCAACTGCTTCAGCTTGAAGGAGAAGGTCCGGATCGGCATGCCGATGAGCGCCGCGGCCTTCGTCTGCACCCCGTCCGACGCCTCCAGCGCCTCCAGCATCCGGCGGCGCTCCAGTTCCCGCAGTTCCTGCGCCAATGGCGGACGCGCCCCCGCCGAGGCCACCGCCACGGCACGGCCCGCCTCCGGCGCGGGCTCCGCCCCGGCAGGCACCGGGGCCGTCCCCTTGCGTCCCATCATGCGGGGAGGAAGGTGGTGCGGCTCCACCACGTCCCCCGCCACCGCCGCGGCGACGTAGTCCATCAGGTTGCGCAGCTCGCGCACGTTGCCGGGCCACGCATGGCGCGACAGCGCATGCAGCGTGTCCGAAGCCAGCACCAGTTCCTGCCGGCCCAATGCCAGACACGCGCGCGCCAGGAAGTCGCGCGCCAGCAACGGCACCTCCCGGGGGCGCTCCCTCAAGGGCGGCAGCAACACCGTGGCCGCGCCCAGGCGGAAGTACAGGTCCTGACGGAATCGCCCGGCCGCCACCTCCGCCTCCAGGTCGCGGTGCGTGGCGGCCACCACGCGCAGGTCGATGGGGCGCTCGCGCGTGTCGCCCACGCGCGTGATGCGACGCACCTCCAGCGCACGCAGGAGCTTGGCCTGCGCGGACGGAGGCAGCTCGCCCACCTCGTCGAGGAAGACCGTGCCCCCCTGCGCGCTCTCCAGCAGGCCCGCGCGAGACGTGGTCGCGCCTGTGAAAGCGCCCTTCTCGTTGCCGAACAGCTCGCTCTCCACCAGTCCTTCCGGGAGCGCGGCGCAGTTCACGGCGATGAACGGCCCGGTGCCACGGCGCGACCAGTGATGCACCGCGAACGCCGCGTTCTCCTTGCCCACGCCCGTCTCACCACACACCAGCACCGGCAGCTCGCTGGCCGCCAGCCGGCGCAGGAGCGCGTAGAGCTGGGACATGGCCGGATCCGCCACCAGCACCGAGCGCCCGGCCAGGTCCAGCCGCGTCGCCCCTTCGGCCGCCGCCGCCGCCCGTCCCGGCTTCGCGGCCTGCGCCGCCGTGCGCGCGACCGCCACCAGCGTGTCCGCGTCACAGCCATCCGTAGGACAGGCCGCCGTGCCCAGCCGGGCCCGGGGACACGCCGCCAGCAGCGCCTCCACGCGCTCGCCGAACCCCTCCTCGCCCGGCTCGCCGGACACCTCTGGAAGCACGCACAACAGGTGCGCGGCATCCAGCCACCCCACGGCCTCGGCCGGCCCCGCCTCCGCCGTCAGCAGGGCCTCCACCGACTCCCGGCTCGCGGAGACGGAGTCGGGCAGCGCGAGCACCAGCACCGACAGCGGCCGGCCGTAGCGCAGCGCGCGGTCCACCTCCTCGCGCAGGTGCACCATCAACCGCTCGGACTCCAGCGTGCGCCGGACCGCCACCAACCGGACGCGGGCGCGCACCACCGCCACCACCCCGCCAAAGGACAGCACGTCCCCGGACAAGAGCAGGTGCGCCCCCTCCACCTGCCGGCCATTGACGGACGTCCCGTTGTGGCTGCCCAGGTCCACGACGCGCGCCCCCTCCTCCGTCACCAGGATGCGGGCATGCCGCCGGGAAACACTTTCATCCTTCAGGCGCAGGTCCGCCGTTTCGTCGCGGCCCACCAGCACCGTGCCCTCGTCAGGCAGCGTGAAGCGCCACGACGAATCGCCCTCCATCACCAGGAGGTAGGCGGCACCGGAGTCCGGAGGCTCCCCTCCCCCCGTTGCGAGGGGCCGGGTCTCGCGGGCGCTGGGAATCGGGAAGGACATCGCGCGAATTCCCATGCTGTCACGTTCCCTCCCGGGAGGACAGCCTGGGTGACGGGAAGGGGTGCGCCCCCGCCCCAACCGTGGGCCCTTCATCGGCGTGACGTCATCGGCAGGCGTTCGCCGGGACGCGACAGGTAGATGCGCGACACCGCGCGGCCCTGCACCTGCGCGGGGCGCAGGACCATCTGGCCGCGCAGCTCCGGCAGCTCCATCAGGGTGGGAAGCAGCTCCGCGCGGGACGCGGGCGTGTCGTGCTCCACCTCCAGAACGCACACCCGGGCGCGGCAGTCCACGCGGGTGAGGTGCGCACCCGCGAGCGTCGGCGACTGGAAGGCCCGGGCCACGGCGGACTCGGTGCCCCGGGTCCACTCCGGGTCGCGGGCTTCGGTGTTCGCCGCCGATTCCAGTTCCGCCTCCGCCTCCACCTGCCGCTCCGCCCGGGCCGCCTGCGCCGCGGCACGCTGTGCCTCCACCTGCTCAGGCATCGGCGGTGAAGCAGACTCCTGGGGTGTTACGCCCGTTCCCGGGACGGCCGCCACCGCGCTTCCCCCCGTCTGCCGCACCTGCGCGGAGAGGCGGCCCTGGCCCTGGCGCAGCGTCTCCAGCTCGACGCGCAGCGCTTGAAGCTCTCGCGACACATCCGCTGGCGTGCCGGTCGGGGCTTGCGACATGGGCGGCGTCGCCGAGTCCCCCTCTTTCAGACTCCAACCCACGGCGGCGGTCGCGAAGACCGCGGCCCCTGCCAGCACCTTCCAGCGGATGTCTCGCATGGGAATTACTCCGCGACCGTGAAGCTGGCGAGCACCGACGTGTATTTGGTGCCGGAGCTGTCCGTGTACTGGCCGGGGATGACGCAGCGGAGGGCGATGTAGCCGTTGATGTTCGCGAACACCGACGACATGTTGATGGACACGAGCTTGTGGTTCGCCGTGTCCGCGCCGCTGGTACAACCGGAGCCGGTGGCGATGGTCGTGCCGTCCGCCTCGGACACGGTGGCGTAGCAGCACACGTTCTCCGTCAGGTGCGGATCCAACGCGGTGAAGGTGACGGTGACGTCCTCGTTGAAGTACGGCGCGACGACGTTGCGCTGCACCGGACACACCACCTCCGTGGTGCTCGCCGTCGGGTTGAGGATGCGGCCGCTGCGGAAGGTCGTCGGCGTGCTGAAGCCGGACACGGGGGTGCACAGCGCGCCGGCATAGCTGACCGAATCCGCCGCCGCGGGCAGGGCGCCCAGCAGCGCGAGGGCAACGATGGACTTCGACAGCAACGTGCGGGTCTTCATCATGGGAATGGGTCCTTGTGGCGTGCCCTCGCGCGGCGCCGCTGCATGCGGGCCGGCCTGGGCTGGCGGGAACCCGGTAGAGCAACCGCGGTGCCAACGGGCGCTTCCCTCTGCGAGGACCCCAGGCCCGGCAAGCCCTGCCGTGAAAATGGGCGGCAAGGCTTGCCAGGGTCCGGCAGCGGTTGCCGACGCGTCACCTCACCGGGGACTGCACACCGTGGCGCCTTCGTTCCAGATGGTCACATTGCCCACCGGGGACACGGAGCAGAAGGAACCACAGCAGTCCTCGTTGGACCGGCACTGCGAGCCCAGCGGCCGGCAGGTGAAGTGCGGCGGCGTGCTCAGCGCGGTGGTGACGGTCTGCCAGGGGATGCCCGGACCGGACCACGACACCTGCGCGTGGGCATTGCCATACCCCTCGAAGAACTCCATCACCAGGGCATGCGCGCTGTTGGCGGCCAGGGACACGGCGACATCGTGCGTCTGCCCGCCCTCCGCCTCCATCCAGTTGTCCACCAGCAGCGCGCCATCCAGCCACAGGCGCACGCCGTCCTCCGTGGAGGTGCGCAGCGTGTATGTGCCGGTGGTCGGCGCCGTCAGCGTGGCGGACCAGCGCGCGGACCAGCGATCCGCGGGCACGCCGGACACAGGAGCCGTGGCGCCCCAGAATGTCCCCACGAAGTTCTCCCGGCGGACGACGGCGCGGTTGTAGAGGAACTCGGAGGTGAAGTACTCGGCCTTCACCCCGGACTGACCTTCTACCACCTCGGGCGTGCACACCGCGTCGCCTTCGTTCCAGATGGTGACGTTGCCCACCGGGAACACGCTGCACGTTCCCGAACGGCACTGGGCGCCCGCCGTGCAGTGGGCGCCCAGCGGACGGGGCAGGGGCAGCGTGGCCGCCTCCAGGCGCGACACGGGAACGCTCTGCCACGGCTGGCTGGCGCTCTGCCACTGGAGCAGCACGGAGGCCAGCGCCTCCGCGTCGAAGAACTCCAGAACCACGCTGGCGGGAATGTCCGCCGCGAGCGCGATGGAGCCGGAGCGCTGTTCGACGGCGGCGTGCTCGAACCAGTCGTCCACCAGCAGCCGGCCGTTGATCCACAGGCGCACGCCCCCGCTGGCGGCGGTGCGGAAGGTGTACGTCTGCGTGAAGGCGGGCGTGACGAACCCTTCGAAGCGCACGCCGAAGAAGTCCGCCGGGATGCCGTCCACGGGCGCGCCCGTCCCGGCATACAGGTCCACGGTGGGCAGGTGGCGCAGCACCGGTACGCCCTGCATCCGGATGTTGGGGAAGAAGCGCGCTGCCACGCCGGGTTCGCTGCTCGCGAACTTCAGGATGACGACATACTGCGCGTTGGTGCCCTGCGCCGGGGAGGCCATGCCGCCGCCCAGGTTCAGCGTCCCCGCGGGCAGGGATTTCACATACACCTTCATCGGCGAGGAGGAGGCAGGCGTGGATGCTGATGGATCATTGGTCGCGAGCACCTCGTCCGTGAGCGCCCACGTGCCATCCGCGAGCCACGCGGGCAGCACCGTGTTGCGCCGGTCCATGGCCACGTAGACGGTGGCGGCGGAGTTCAATCCCAGCCTCACCTGCGACGCCCCTGTGTAGAGCTTGTCGTCATTCGCCGCCTGGAGCAGCACCCCGCCCTGGAGCCGCGAGGACAGGCCGGTGAGCGTGTACGTGCGGTCGATGTAGAGCGGGGTGCCGACCTGCGCGGTGGCGAACGTGTAGGGACGGCCGGTGCCCACGGCCTCCAGGGTGACCAGTCCGTTGCTGGAGGTCAGGCCTTGTGCGTGGGTCACGGCGCTGTCGGAAGTGGATTCAGGCACGGGGCCGCACGCCACCAACGTGGCGAGCACCAGCGTGCACGGGAGCAGGAGACTGCGCATCGGAACGCCTCTTGGAAAAAGGGGCCGGCAGCCTCCGCTGACACCTCCTCCGAGGGAAGGGCGGCGACACAACAAGCATCTGATTCCAGGGAATCTCCGCGTCGGTCGGAACCCGAGCGGCGCCCCCGACACAGGACAGCGACAGCCGCCAGGCGTCCGGGCCCTCCTGACGGGGCGGATGGACGGAGGGGGATATCGAAGGTACAAGGCCGCCGCATGGAGGCCGTACCTTGAAGAAGACCCTCATCACCGAAATTTCGAAGGAATACACCTTCGAGGCCGCGCACCGCCTGCCCCACGTACCCGAGGGGCACAAGTGCTCCCGCGTGCACGGTCACAGCTACCGCATCGAAATCACCCTCCAGGGTCCGCTCCACCCGCAGCTCGGCTGGATCGTCGATTTCGCGGAGATGAATGCCGCGTGGCAGCCACTCCACGCCCAGTTGGACCACCGGCTGCTCAACGACGTGCCCGGACTGGAAAACCCCACGAGCGAGCTGCTGGCCGCGTGGGTCTTCGAGCAGCTCCAGGTCCCCGCGGGCACGCGCATCGCTCGCGTCCGCGTCGCGGAGACCTGCACGTCCTCGTGCACGGTCTTTCCCAAGGAGGACTGACGCGTCAGGTCTCCACCTGTCCCTGGTTGGCGTGGAGGAGCGCGCCATTCAGGACGGGGGTGGTGGCACAGGTGAAGAGGACGTCCGCGATCTCCTCGGGCGCGATGAGCCGCCCGAACGTCGTCTTCCCCTCCACCATCGCGAGCGCCGCGGCGTCCGAGCCCAGATGCGCGCGGAGCATTTCCGTGTTCGTGAACCCAGGACAGACGCAGGCAGTGTGGATCCGCGTCCCAGCGAGATCCTGGCAGGTGGCACGCATCATTCCTACGAGCGCATGCTTCGTCGTCACGTAGGACGCCGCGCCCTTCACGGCCTTCTCCGCCAGCGTGGACCCCACGTAGAGCAGCGAGGAGCCCTCCGTGAGAAGGGGCCGGACCACCCGGTTGAGCACCAGGGGGGCGACGATGTTGACCTCCAGCACGCGCCGCAGGTGGTCCGCGTCCATCGTCAGCGCATCGTCGTGTTCATAGGCGGCGGCGTTGTGCACAACGCAGAGGCGGCCCTGCCCCACGCCGGGGCCGTCTCGCAGTGCGGGGGCGAGCTTCGCCTCCCAGCCCGGGACGGCGAGGTCCACTTCGATGTTCACGACGCCCGGCACGGTGCACGGGTTGCGCGACACGTTCATCACGCGCCAGCCTTCCTGTTGGAAGCGCTCCGCGGTCGCCCGTCCGATGCCCCGGCTGGCGCCGGTGATGAGGGCCCAGTCAGCCACGCTGTCCCCACTCCCAGGTGGCCCACTGTCCGGGGCCTGAAGCGCATTTCACCAACAGGTGCGTGATGCGGTCGCGCGCCATCGCCGCGCCGTCGCCCACCAGTTCCTCGCCGAAGACGCGCGCCAGCTCCTCCAGCGTCACGTTGGCCGCGGGCAGCACCGTCACGTCGCGCGCGAGGAAGTGCAGCTCCTCGCCGTTGAAGTACGCTTTGTAATTGCCCTGCGCGTCCTTCTCCAGGCGCAGGTGCCGCGAGCGGCCAGGCAGGAAGAAGGTCTCATTCCAGGCCTTGCAGCGCGTGATGACGGACTGCTTCAGCGGGCCGTAGTCCGCGAGCAGGCCGTCCTCGGACACCTCGCCCGTCAACGCGACGTAGACGGTGAAGTTGTGCCCATGCAGGTTCTCTCGGTGCGTGGCGGAGAAGATGGTGAAGTGCCCCGCGGAGAACTTCATCTCTTCCTTGTGCAGCTCGATGGTCGTTGTGCGCGCCATGGGGATGGCGGAGGGCTTAGCACCAAGAACGGAGGGAGCGGAACCCTCCTGGCCGCCTCCGTTCACCCTCCGCCACCTGCTCCCCTGCCCTCCGTTTCCAGGAGGACTAGAAGAGGAAGTCGGTGGTCAGGAAGTCCGACTCACGACGGGTGAGGATGGACTGGACCAGGGTGGTGTTGTCGGGCGTCGTCTTCGTCGCCACCAGCGTCCGGATGGAGAACACCCGGAGCGCGTCCGCGACCGACAGGGTGCCTTCCGCGGAGTCCTTGCGGCCGTTGAACGGGAACGTGTCCGGCCCCCGCTGGCACTGGCAGTTGAGGTTGATGCGGCCCACCTGGTTGGAGAACGCGTCGATGAACCGGCCGATGCGCGCCGAGTCCTTCCCGAACAGGCTGAGCTGCTGGCCGAACTGAGACTCCACCACCAGCCGGACCGCCTCCGCGTCGTCGTCGAACACCATCACCGGGACCACCGGGCCGAACTGCTCCTCGTGGGCAAGCCGCATCCCCTTCGTCACCGGGTACACCACCGTGGGCGCGTAGAACGACCGCGACGACTGGCCGCCTGTCGTGTTCACCACGCGGGCGCCCTTGGACACGGCGTCGTCCACCAGCCCCTGGAGGTACGCCGCCTTGCCCGGTTCAGGCAGCGGCGTGACGGCGACGCCCGGGTCCCAGGGCATGCCGGGCTTGAGCTTGTCCACCGCGGCCGTGAACTTCGCGAGGAACGCGTCCACGATGCTCCGGTGCACCACCAGCAGCTTGAGCGCCGTGCACCGCTGGCCGTTGAAGGACAGCGTGCCGGTGATGCACTCCTTCACGGCGTTATCCAGGTCCGCGTCCTCCAGGATGATGGCCGGGTTCTTCGCGTCCAATCCCAGCACCGCCTTGAGCCGGTGCGGCCGGGGGTGCATCCGCTTCAGCTCGCTGGCGCCCTTGTTGGTACCGATGAAGGCGAACAGGTCCACCTGCCCGCTCTCCATCAGCGCGCCCACCGTCTCCCGGCCCCGGCCGTAGATGATGTTGATGACGCCGGGCGGGAAGCAGTCGCGGAAGGCCTCCAGCAGCGGGCGCACCAACAGCACGCCGAACTTCGCTGGCTTGAATACCACCGTGTTGCCCATCAGCAGCGCGGGGAAGAGCGTGCTGAAGGTCTCGTTGAGCGGGTAGTTGTACGGGCCCATGCACAGCGCCACGCCCACCGGGCCCCGGCGGATCTGCGCCATGATGCCCTGCTCCTGCACGAAGCGGGACGAGGTGTGATCCAACTCCTTCAGCGCGCGGATGGTTTCGACAATCAGGTCGACGGTGCGGTCGAACTCCTTCTCCGAATCCGGCTGCGTCTTGCCAATCTCCCACATCAGCAGGTTCACGACCGCCGTGCGCTGGGCGTGCATCGCGACAAGGAAGCGCTCCACGTGCTCGATGCGCTGGGCCACCTTCAGGGTGGGCCACACGCCCCGACCCAGGTCATAGGCCTTCACCGCCGCCGCGAGCGCGGCCAGGGACTCGCGCGAGGTGAGCAGCGGCGTCGCGCCAATCACCTTCTGCTGGAGCCCTTCGGGCGTGCGGAGGAACACGGGGCTCTGCACGGGGTTGAGCTCGCCCGCCCAGGTGCGCAGCTCGCCTCCCACCAGGTACTCGCGCTGCTCCAGATAGGCGGGAAGCCGTACACCGGGAGGAATCTGCGCGTCGGTGGGGAACAGGTCGTCGAGTGCCGTCGTCATGGGCGCCCTTTCTAACGAAGCTCCCCGCCTGCGGCACCAAATCCCTCGCGGACCGATGTGGGTGTGGGCGCTGGACGCTCGCGCCGGGGCCCGCGTTCCCGTCATGATGAAACCATGATGAGGAGACGAGCCTCCCGTGCGGTTCGATGCGGGGTGCATCGGGATGATGGCTCCACCCTGATGCACCGAGGTGGCCCACGATGACGTCCCTCCTTCGCAGTCCCCTGTCCGCACTCCTGCTGCTGTTCGCCATGCCCGTGCTGGCCCAGCCCGACGCTGGCGCCGTGGGCACGGGAGTCATCATCGGCACCATCAGCGACATCGATGCGAAGACACCCGTGGCGGATGTCGTCATCACCGCCACCGCCAGCACGCTGCAGCGCGAACAGATCGTCGTCACGGATGCGCAGGGAAACTACCGCATCCCCCAGCTCCCCCCGGGCGTCTACACGCTGCGCTTCGAGAAGGAGACGTACAAGCCCCATGCGCGGGTGGACATCCAGCTCAAGGCGAATCGCACCCTCCGGGTGAACGTCGAGCTGGTGCCCGACACCTTCATCAGTACGGTCAACGTCATCGGCGCTCCGCCCACCGTGGACGTGGGCTCCACGAACACCGGCGTGAACGTGGACCAGGAGTTCATCAAGCGCATCGCCGTGAACCGCCCCAGGGGCAGTGGCGGCGCTTCACGCAGCTTCGAATCCCTGGCCGAACTCCCGCCGGGCTCCGCGTCCGATTCGTACGGCGTCTCCCTCCATGGCTCGGGCACGCAGGGCCTCACCGAGGGGGGCTACGTGACGGATGGCCTGAGCACGCATGATTACATCAGCAGCGACGGCAGCAGCAGGAACGACCGGCAGCGTGCTCCGGCCTGGGCCCTGCCGTACATGCACATCGTCGTCCCGGACGGCACCCCACGGACGGTGTTCCGCGCACCCGAGGTCCCCCGGGGACCGGTGTCCCTGGGCCACGACACCGTGAGCGTCACTCCACCGGAGCGCACCGTGGCCCCGATGGGGAAGCGCTTCTTCGACATGTACTTCAAGGGCCACGGGGTGAATCCCACGGTGGACACCGAGGAGGAGCGCTTCTCCACCTTCTCCGTGGACACGGACACGGCCTCGTACACGCTGACGCGGGCCTACCTCCAGCGCGGCTCGCTGCCGGATGAGCAGGCGGTGCGCGTGGAGGAGTTCGTCAACAGCTTCGACTACGGCTACCCGGCCGCGCCGGACGCCGCCTTCAGCGTGAACGTGGAGGGCTTTCCGTCCCCCGCGCGCAAGGGCTACCACGTGGTGCACATCGGAGTGAAGGCGCGTGAGGTGACCCACGCCCAGCGCAAACCCAGCCATCTGGTGTTCGTCATCGACGTGTCCGGGTCCATGAACCTGGAGAGCCGGCTGGGGCTGGTGAAGCGGGCGCTGCACCTGCTCGTGAATGCGCTGGATGAGCGGGACCAGGTGTCCATCGTCGCCTACGGCAGCGAGGCGCGGCTGGTGCTCGGGCCCACCCATGCCACGCAGAAGTCCCTGCTGCGCGCCGCCATCGACGGGCTCTCCACGGAGGGCTCCACCAACGCGCAGGCGGGCCTCGAAATGGGCTACGCCCTGGCCGCGAACCACCTCCAGAAGGGCGGCATCAACCGCATCATCCTGTGCTCGGACGGCGTGGCCAACAGCGGCATCACCGACCCGGACGGCCTCTGGGCTCGGGTGAAGGAGCGCGCGGCGGCGGGCATCACCCTGTCCGCGGTGGGCTTCGGCATGGGCAACTACAACGACGCGCTGATGGAGCGGCTGGCGCAGGTGGGCGAAGGCAACTACGCCTATGTGGACGCGCTGGACGAGGCCCGCCGCATCTTCGTGCAGAACCTGAGCGGCACGCTCCAGGTGGTGGCCAAGGACGTGAAGCTCCAGGTGGAGTTCGACCGCAAGACGGTGTCCCGCTACCGCCTCATCGGCTACGAGAACCGCCTGCTCACCCGGCAGCAGTTCTCCGACGACAGCGTGGATGCGGGCGAGGTGGGCGCGGGCCACGCCGTCACCGCCCTCTACGAGGTGAAGCTGCGCGAAGCGTCCCGGCCCACCTTCGGCACGCTGCGCATCCGCTACAAGCAGCCCGAGGGCGGCGATTCGCGCCTCATCGAGAAGGACATGCCCTCTTCCCTCATGCGCCCCGCCTTTGAGCAGACCGCCCCTCCCACACGCCTGTCCTACGTCGCGGCCGCCTTCGCGGAGAAGCTGCGCGGCTCCTACTGGGCGCGCCCGCTCACCTACGATGCGCTCGTGTCGCTGTGGGAGGAGCTGGGCACGCCCTTGAAGGACCGGGAGGACGTGGCGGAGCTGGGGACGCTCATCCGCGAGGCGCGGAAGCTGGACCGCCGCACGGACCGCTTCGAATACTTCGCGCCGGTGCGCACCATGGACGCCGACCGCATCCCCACCATCAAGTAAGGCCTCGCCCGAATGCTCCGCAGGCTGCTGCCCACCCTCGCTGCCCTCGTGCTCGGCCTCGCCGGGCTCGGGGTCGGCCTGGGCTACCTCCAGCGCATCTTCGCCGCCGAACGCGAGGATGCGCGGGCCTCGCTCCAATCCCGGCGCGAGGTCCTGGAGCAGTACGCCCGCGTCTCCCTGGGGCAGGCGCTGCGCGAAGGGCTGGAGTCGGCGCGTCCCACGCTGGAGGCCGCCAAGACGGATCCTCTGGTGGCCGCTCAGGGCTTGTACCTGCGCGAACAGGAGGAACAACTGCTGCCCCGGCTGGCCCTCTTGGATACCGCCGGGGACTCGCCCGCGAAGGACCGCTACGCGCGGCTGCGTGCGGGACAGGAGCTCGCGGACGAGGACGAAGGACCGTGGCGAGAACGCCTGGAGCAGATGCAGGCGGTGGAGCGGGCCCTGGCGGCGAAGGACCCGAAGGCCACCCTGCTGGCGGTGATGGCGCTCTTGCAGCACCGGACCCGCTTCGTGCTGGCGTCCACGCGCGACCTGCCGTCGCTGCTGGTGGTGCTGGAGGACGTGGCGGCCAGGGGCGACTTGGTGCCCGACCTGATGCGGGGGCTGGTACGCGAGGGGCTCCTGGATGGGCAGGGCGGAGGCCGGCTGGAGGGCTTGCAGCGGTTGCTGCTGCTCAAGCGCTCGCGCTTCACGCCAGAGGACTTCGACTTCCTGCGCGGACGGGTGGCGGCGCTCTCCCTGCGCGTGGGCGTACCGGTGGCGGATTTCGAGGCGCGGGCCCGGGAACTGACCGCCACGCCGCTGGAGCTGCCCGCGTCCGTCCCGGAACCGCTGCTGACGCGGACGGGCTGGTACCTGGAGCCGCACCCGCCACGCGGCGCCCAGGGCCTGGCGCTGAACCTGCCAGGACTGATGGAGGGACTCACCCGCGAGATGCGCGAGCGGGGCCTCCTGGAGCCGGATGGCCGGGTGTCCCTGCCGGGGGACGCGCAAGTGCGAGTGCTCGCGTCGCTGCCGGTGGCGGTGGAGTCCTCCGCGTGGACGAAGGGCGAGGCGGCGCTGGAGAACCGCTACCGGCTCAAGTCGCTGATGCTGGTGCTGTGCGCGGCTCTGGCGCTCACCATCGCGGCGCTGGCCTTCGTGGCGCAGCACCGCAAGTACCGCTTCCTGGAGCTGAAGAGCGACTTCGTGGCCACGGTGTCGCACGAGCTGCGCACGCCGCTGGCCTCCATCCGTCTGCTCGCGGAGACGCTGGAGTGGCGTCTGGCGGAAGGCGCGGACGCGAAGGACTACCCCGCGCGCATCATCCACGAGGCGGATGGGCTGGGCTTCCTGGTGGAGAACCTGCTGTCCTTCAACCGCATCGACAAAGGGCGCTGGGTGCCCCGGCTCGCGCCGGTGCGGCTGGATGAGCTGGTGTCCGGCCTGCGCCGGGACCTGGAGTCAGGAACGCCGGTGCCGGTGGAGCTGACGGCGGACGTGGACGCGCGCGAGCTGAACGCGGACGCCCAGCTCTTGCGGCTGCTGCTGGCGAACCTGGCGCGCAATGCCTGCGCGTACAACACCCGCAGCCCCGTGCGCCTGCACGTGGCGACGCTGCCCGGAGGACGGGTGCACTTCACGGACAACGGCACCGGCATCCCGGAAGCGGAGTGGGAGCGCGTCTTCGGCGAGTTCCATCGGCTGTCCGGCAGGAGCGGCCGCGAGGTGCCCGGCAGCGGACTGGGGCTCGCGCTGTGCCGCCGCATCGCCCGCCTGCATGGGGGCACGCTGCGCGTGGCGGCCTCCAGCGACGAAGGCACCACGTTCGAATTGACCCTTCCTGAAACGCCCTCCAGCGCACGGCCCCGGAGCACCGCATGAGCACCGCCGCCCCCACCCTGCTCGTCGTGGAGGACGACCCGAACCTGCGGCTCGCGCTGCGCGACAACCTGGAGCACCAGGGAGGCTACGCGGTGGAAGAGGCCGCCACGGTGCGGGAGGCGCGCGAGCATCTGGCCCGCCGCGACTTCCAGCTCATCCTGCTGGACGTGATGCTGCCGGACGGCGACGGCTATGCGCTGTGCCGTGCGTTGCGCGAGGAGGGCTCCAGTGTGCCGGTGCTGATGCTCACCGCGCGCACGCTGGAGGAGGACGTGGTGCGGGGCTTCGAGGTGGGCGCGCAGGACTACCTGGGCAAGCCCTACCGGCTGCGCGAACTGCTGGCGCGCGTGGGCGCACAAGTGAAGCGCGCGGGTGGCGTGCCGGCGAAGCTGCTGCGCTTCGCGGGCCACAGCGTGGACCTGGACCGGCGCCGGGTGGTGACGCCGGAGGGCGCGGAGGTGGAACTGACACGCAAGGAGTTCGACCTGCTGGTCTTCTTCTTGCGCGAGCGCGAACGGGCCCTGCGGCGGGACGAAATCCTGGATGCCGTCTGGGGCACGGACGTGGTGGTGGATCCGCACACGGTGGATAACTTCGTCTCCAGCCTGAAGCGAAAGCTCCAGTGGAGCCCCACCTCGCGCTTCTCCATCCAGACCGTGCGCGGTGTCGGCTATCGGATGGAGGTGGAGAAGAGCCCCTGAGCCCTGGGGTAGCGTGCCTAGCCTGCCCGGGCCGGCGGATGGACCGCACGAACACACGGAAGGCACGAAGACATGCTGAAATCCACGGGAGCACTCGTTGTCGCGCTGATCACCCTCATCCCCCTCCAGGGTCAGGCCCAGAAGCAGGACTGCGCCACGGCGTTCGACGCGGTGGCCAAGGCAGGCCAGTTGGACAACGCGGAGGCGCTGATCAGCAACGACTGCGTCATCATGTACACGGAGAACTGGCGGGAGGGCGCGGGCAAGAAGAATGACGCGGTCTGTGGTCCCGCGTGGAAGGCCCTGGAGGCCTCGGGCGCCACCGCCAACGTGCGCTCGCTGTTCATCCAGAACTGCGCCGTCACCCACATGACCGGCTGGAAGGCGTTGTCCCAGCCCCAGTCCGCCGCCGCGGGCCAGTGCTCCATCAGCCAGCTCATGACCGCGCAGCAGAAGGTGCAGGAGCAGCAGACGGCCCTCTGCAAGAAGGTGGGCAAGGGCAGCGTCGACGCGGAGGTCGCCAAGAAGGTGCAGGCGTGTTTCGACACCCATGTCACCCCGGCCGTCGCCAAGGCGCCGGGCCTGAAGCAGTTCGTCAATGAGTGCGTCGTGCAGAAGAACGCCTGGGCCCCTGACTCCATGTGCAACAGGAAGCAGCAGTCGGCCGTCACGTCCTGCCAGACGAAGACCTTCAAGGCGAAGAAGGCCGCGCTGACGAAGGAGCTCACGAAGAACCTCGGCAGCCTGTGCGAGCCGGCCGACGCGTACGCCACGTGCATGGCCGAAGCGACCCGCTAATCCCAGCCATCCCTCCGCCCGGCGCCTTCGTCCCGCGCCCGGGCGGTTTCGTCACATAACGCCCGCTCACACCGGGGTGTGCCGGTACTCCTCCGGGACTTCGTGCGCCCTTCGCACGACTCCCGAGGAGTCACCGTGAAAGCCTTTCCCGCTGTCCGCAGCACCTTCCTGGCGAGCGCGCTCGTCCTCACGTCCCTGCCCGGCTGCCAGGGTCCGGACGCCCCAGACACCGGAGCGCAAGAGGACCTCCAGACCACCGCCCAGGCCATCACCTGTTCCTCGGTGTTGCCGGCGATGACGGGCCCCACGACGCCAACGGGCGCCGTGACGCGCTCGGGGGTCTACAACTCCTCGTACGAGGCCTGGCAGGCGTTCGACGCGAACAATGGCTCGCTGTGGATCTCCGCGCTGAACCAGACGCCGGCATGGCTTGCCTACCAGGTGCCCGCCGGCACCGCCGCGGTCCACCGCTATGCCCTCGCGTTCGCCAACGGCCCCAGCCTCACCACTCGCGCGCCCAAGGACTGGACGTTCCAGGGCTGGAACGGCTCTTCCTGGGTGGTGCTGGATACGCGCACGAACCAGACGGGCTGGGGCGGGTTCGAGCGGCGGGAGTTCACGCTGGCCGCGCCCGCGTCCTACAGCCAGTACCGCCTGCACGTGACGGACGACAACGACACCCGTGCGGGGGTGGTCGTCATCTCCCTCAACCGGTTGGAGTTGATCACCTGCGTGAACGACGGCATCACCAACCCCGTCACGGCCCTGTGGACGCGCACCTCCGGGGCGGTGTCCACGCCCGTGCGCGTGCATGACCTCGTGGGAGACCCGGCGGGACGTTCGTACATCACGGGCTTCACGACGGGCGGACTGGCCGGCAGCCCGATGATTGGCGGGATGGATGCATTCCTCCACGCGCGCGACTGGAACGGCGACAACATCTGGTCGCTCCAGCTTGGCGTACCGGACAGCGTCACACTGGGCTACGGCATCGCGACGAACCGGACGTGGGAGGAGATCTACGTGGCCGGCTTCACGGACGGAGCGATGGACGGCACGCCCAAGGTCGGTGCCCGGGATGCGTTCGTGACGAAGTACCGCTACACCGGCGTCCGCCAGTGGACCCGGCTGCTCGGCGTGGCAGGGACCTCCACGGAGGGCTATGACGTCGCGGTCGACACTGCGGACAATGCCTTCGTCGTGGGCACGACGCTGGGCGGCATGGATGGCAACACCCGCACCGGCCCCCAGGATGTCTTCGTGACGAAGTACGACGCCGCGGGCATCAAGCTGTGGACCCGGCAGATGGGCGCGGCCAGCCAGAACACGGTGGGACGGCGGGCGGCCACCGACGCGGCCGGCAATGTCTATGTCTCCGGTTGGACCTACGGAGGACTGGACGGTAACACCCGGGTGGGCGCGCAGGACGCCTTCGTCATCAAGTACGACAGCGCTGGCGTGAAGCAGTGGACCCGGCAGCTCGGGTCCTCGGGCAACAACGTCTGGCTGTATGGCTCGGCGACGGATGCGGCGGGCAATGTCTATCTGACGGGCCAAAGCGGCGGCGGTCTGGATGGGAACCCGAACCCCACCCCGGGCGGTGATGTCTACCTGGCCAAGTACGACCCTTCCGGCAACCGGCTGTGGACCCGGGAGTTCAGCGCGGCGAATGGCATCTGGGCGTCGGGCATCTTCATCGACACGACGGGCATCTACGTGAGCGGCGGCGCGCAGGGCGACGTGGGCAACATCGCCAACGCCACGTTCGTGAAGGGGCACAACTACGTCGCGAAGTTCGACACGGCGGGCAACCGGCTGTGGGTGGTCCAGCAGAACCCGGCGGTGTCGCCCGCGGGAGGGCAGGCCTCCGTCTACAGCAATGGCGTGAACCGGGAGTCCAACGGTAATCTCTACCTGGGGGGCTATACGGACGGGAACTTCGGCGGCAACACGCTGGTGGGGACCTCCGACGCGTTCGTGACGAAGCTCGCGGCCCCCTGAGGCGCGGGCAAGGGGCAGCGCGGCGCACGGGGCGCCGCGCTGTCACTCCTCCGCTTCGGCGGGGATACCCTGGACGACGGCGCGGGCCCGGGTTCGCGGTTCGCCCTCGGGGTCGGAGGCGAGGAACGCGGCGAGGTGCTCGCGGGCCTCGGTGTAGCGGCGCAGGCCGACGAGGGCCTTGATCTCCAGGCCCCGAACATCCCGATACTCACCGAGTTCCGCCGGGGTGGTCGCCACGGACCAGGCCGCGAGGAAGGCACGGCAGGGCGCGAGGGCCTCCGCGTGGAACCGCTTCTCCGCGGGGAGGCGACAGCGCTGGTAGTCCAGCCTCCGGCGGGCCTCGGTGTCAGGCCGTCCCAGTGCTTCGAGCCGGGTGATGTCCCGCGTGGCCCGGTCTTCTTCCGCACGAAGCTCCTCCTGCATCATCCGATGGCCGTCCTCCGCGTCGGCACGAAGGGTGAGGGTGCTCCGCACGATGGCATCGACCGCGGGCACCAGGGCGCTGCCCGGATACGTCTGGCGGAAGGTGGGGCCGAGGCCCAGGACCGTGTCCCACTGCTCCAGGTTCCGGGCGGCGTGGATCCGCAACCAGGCGGCCTGTTCGGCCGGAAGTCGTTGCAGGTGGCGGGGCAGGTCCAACTGGGAGATGCGCTCGGCGTCCCTCGCCAGCGAACGCCAGCGCTCCCGGTTCGCGTGGGCATCGAGCAACGTCAGCGCAGCCTCGGACCGTTCTTCAGGAGGACGGGTCGTGTCTTCCATGACGGCGCGCAGCCGCTCGCTCTGGACGGATTGGGAAGACAGCGGCGGCCGTCCCGGTGTCACGGGCCGGGGCTCCACACGGGCCAGGGCGCCGTCCAGTGGGGACGGGGACGGACGCGCTACCGCACCCACCGGTAGGGCTTCGACACGGCGCGATGTCGCCCCCGTTGATGAGACACGCGAGGGAACCGACTCCAGGCGCGCCTCCGTCTCCATCAACGAGGAAGGCTCGACCGAACGTGCGGTCCCACGCGGCGATGCAGCATTCGCGAAGGCCTGGCCCAGACGTGTGCCCTGCTCCGACGTCACGGAAGGTGCGCCTGTCCCTGCCGCGCCCTCCGTCGATGAAGCGCTCGCGGGAGCCAGGTCCAGGCGAGAGTCTCCGACCACGACAGTCGCACCCGGACGCGCCGCGCCCCCCACCGGTTCTCCCGGCACGATGACGGACTCCACCTTCGCGGTCGGACGCCTCAGGAAGACCGCGACGCCCGGCAGCGCGAGCCCCACCGCCACCAGCAACGCAGTAAGCACCGTGGACACGTGGCCACCGCGCGAAGACCGCGGCTCGGCGACATCGTCCTCGGCTCCCTGGACATACAGGGTGCCGTCCCGTGACTCGGGTGGACGCGCGGGAGGATCATCATCAGGGTCGGGCCCCGGGGCGCTCTGGGTCACGGCGCGACGGGACGTTAGCCGAAGCGGAGGACCCTTTCCGTCAGCCCCCGCATGAAAGCCGGTGGCACCCGCTGAGCAGGTCGCCAGAAATCGTGACCCAATTCCACGATCCGAAGGGCTCCTCAAGGACGCGCGCCTTGCGGAGCGCGGCCGTGGGCCGCGGCATCGCGCTGGCTCGGACGCCTGGACGGGTCCATGGACGGAGGCATCCGCCGGGCACTCTTCGCGCCGAACCTGTCCGACTGTCGGACAGGTTCACGCCACCTGAAGCCACGGGCCGCGCCGGATCGCCAGAGCGGCGAAGACGGTGGGTCCTCAAGTCCATGTCAGACGTCTCTGATTGGGTAGCGGAGGCTCGGGCGAGGAGGGCGATGGGGATGGGGA